>CACXFN010000234.1 GCA_902766915.1 uncultured Eubacteriales bacterium | reverse complement strand
TCTTCGGTGCAGGTTGCATCCTTGGCCGGAACTTTTGTTAGATTATGCTCATGCACTGCAGGCTGTGGATCTGGATCATCGCCTGGTTGTGGATCCGGGTCGTCGCCGGGCTGTGGGTCAGGGTCAGGATCCGGGTCTGGGTCTGGGTCCGGGGCCGGGTCGTCAATCGGGTCGGGATCCGGGTCTGGGTCCGGCGCAGGGTCGGATTTCGTGACGTAGAAGTTAGCAGGAACGTCGTTTCCGTCGTCGAATTCGGAGGTGATGATGTGCTCACCGAGCTCGAGGCTTTCCAGGAACTCGGTCTGGAGCTCTATTATTACACTTCCGGCTCTTGCTGTATAATGTTTGTCTTTGGTGAGCACTTTTCCGTCGTATTTAAGGCCGGTGAAGTGATCATAGGTCTCCTCGTCTTTTTCGGATCTCTTGAAGACGAAGGTCAAGGTTCCGTCCGCGCCTCGCTTGTATACATTGCCATCGCCTTCAACTACCCGGTAGCCGATCTTCTTTTCGGCTTTTGGTGTCGGGCGGGTGTCTTTGTGATTTCGGTCGTTCTTGCAGGTGCAGGTTTCCTCGCCCTCCTCATCTTCCGTGGCTTCTTTGGTGACGGTCCAATCGTCGTCCCAATCGTGACCGGTCTTCTCGATCACGAAGCTGCCCGAAAGGTCGTCCTCGTCTATCTCGTTTACTGCTTCGGCGTCGCCGAACGTTCTGCCGCAAGGGAAGTCTCCTTCCTGGCAAATCCAGTATTCTTTGAGCCCGTTCTCGGTGCAGGTCGCGGGCTTTTCTTCAACGTGAACCAGGCCGTGCGCGTGCGGCTTCCTCGGGATGAGGTGCGTGTCCACGTGATTCGGGTCGCGCTTCCAAATGCTGCGCTCGATGCCTTCCTCTTGTTCCGTTGCTTCCTTGACCAAGATCCTCTCGCCCCAATCGTGGCCAAGTGCGGCGACTGGGACGCCGGTCCTGCTGAGCTCTATGTTGCAGTCCTTGCACTTTATAACCTTGTAATTTAGGCCTTCGTCGGTGCAGGTCGGGGCGAACCCTTCCTCGTCCACCGGCTCGCCTTCGGTGTGGCCGGTCCTTGGGATTACGGTCTCGTCTTCTACGACTTCATTTTTGCCTTCGGCATCAAGGAAGATCTTTCCGCAGGCATCGTCTCCGGTGCAAATCCAGTGGTCCTTGATTCCCGGCTCTGTGCAGGTCGCGGGAACGCCTTGAACCTTTGATAGGTTGTGTATATGCGGAGCGGCCTCGCCCGGTTCGTCGCCTCCCACAGGGGTTACCGGCTGGTCGTCGTCACCGCCGGTTTCCTTTGCCGTTGCGGTGAACAAGGGCGTGAAAGTCTTGGTCCTTCCGCTTACGAGCGGTCCGTCCCATCTATCAAAGTCATAAGTATAGCTTTCGTCTTCTTGCTTGGTCGGCGCGCCGGATGCGACGGGCTCGTCCTCGCCATCAAAGTAAGTAGCTCTTTCGAATTCCGTGCCGTCGTCGTTTAGCCAAACTACGGTATTCACCGGTTTGTGGCTGAACTTCGCGACCAAGATTGTGTTATTGCTCACGTTAAATGTATACTCGGGTTCAGTGCTCAGCAAGCCGACAGGGTTGCTCGCGCCGTCGCCGGCATTATCACCGGGATTGCCGCCGCCAGGTTTGTCGCCGCCGTCGTCCGACGCTATGTACCAACCGTCGAAGATGTATTCGTTGTTCGGCGTTGCGGTTACGGTGATGGACGTTCCTTCCTTGTAAATGCCTGCGCCCGTTACGTTTCCGCCTTCCTTTGGATTGGCTAAGAGCGCGACGTTATATTCCACCGGTACAGTGTAGTCGAAGTAAATCATACCCATTTCCGGTGCAACGTTTTCGACCGCCTTGGGAGCACTCTCGCCGTTTATGGTCACGGCGAAGCAGTCCTCAGGATTAAGCACTTCCCAAGTCTCAGGATCGTATTTGGCCTTCGCGTGACCCTTCATTACAGTCATGCCGCTCGTGTCCTTTGGCATCACGGCAAAGCGAACGCGATAGGTTTTTCCGGGTTCGAATACATAGGTCTTTTCCGGATCGAAATTAGGGTTATTGTCCGGATTTAAATCATCCGGTAACACCCACATTGCCCAGCCGATTTCGTAGTCGGCGTCGGCCGGTACCGAGAGACCGTAGTCTTCCAGGATGCCGTTTCCGGGAGTGAACTGGTCCAGTGGAATTGGGTCTCCAGCCTTAACGGAAATGCTCGCGTCGACCTCGTCGATGATGTCCGTGACTTCCTTCCAGATTACGTAGAGCGTCGTATTATCCTTGACCTCTGTCATATAGTCTACGCCGGTCGAGTCATTGTTCGGATCAAGGAACCACCTGTATACGCCTACGCCATCAACGACTTGATGCTGGATCAGGTCATCTCTTCCGCTTTGAACCTCCTGATGATAAACTCCTCCCACTACCTCTTTTTCGTAGTCCCACTGCCAATGGCTTTTAGTTGTCGGCCACCAGCCTTCTGTGTAATCCGGTGCGTCCACTTTGATTGCGCCCGTATCAAAAGTAATTTCAAAGTGCTTATATTTATATGTAAATATTTTTTCGTCATCTATAATCTGTTCGGTCGGGTCCACGTTCCACGCGCCGATTCCGTACCCATTATCGGGACGAGGAACTGGAACGCATCTGGGCTCGCTACCCTCGGGGACGTCCTCTGTTATCTCGGTGCTTCCGTTGAACCAGGTTCCGTTTTCGATTTTGTATGTCACGGTCTTGGTCGGGACTTCGGCGTCCTTTTCGAATACAGCAAATATTGTTGCCGATTTGGTTAAATCAAAATTGTATTCTGTCGCGGTGGAGAGCGCATCGCCGTCCGGGCTTCCGTCGGCCCACTTGACAAAGTGATAGCCTTCATTCGGGATTGCCTCCATACTCAGCTCACCGGTTACTCCCTCATAGAAGCTCATCCTGTGCTCGTCAAGTTCCATGTCCATGATTCCGATTTTTCCGCCGCTCTTTTCTTCGCGCTTAGTTAAATCATAGGTCGTAACGTCCAGGTCAATATACCAGGTCGCCCTGAGATTGGTTTCCTCTCTAATTTCGGAATCAAAATCAAAGGCCTGGTTTCCGTACCATTTTACCCATTTATCGAATACCCAGCCGTCTTTTACCGGGTCAGCTGGCTTAACCGCCTTCTCTCCGATTACGACGCTCTGCACCCTGTCCTCGTCCGGCATCTTTCCGCCGTAAGGATCAAAGTTTACATCAAAGGTCATTTTACTGAATTTTGCTGTTAGTTCCTTGTCCCTATCAAGGAAGATGACGTAATCCGGGTTTATGCTCACAACGTTCTCGCCGTCGTACCAGCCGTCGAAGATGTATTCGTCCGAAGGTGTTGCGCTCACCTTGACTCCGCCGTACGCATGCTCGCCGGCTCCGGCTACCGTTCCGCCCTCCTCAGGCTCAACGTTCAGTTTGAGCTGGTGGGTCTTTCTTACGAACTTTGCTGTGAGGTCTCTATCGTCCTCCAAGGTGAAAGTGTATTTTTCGTCTTCGCTGACTTTGCTCTCACCTTCGTACCAGCCCTCGAACTTATAGCCTTCTTCGGGTGTGGCCGTGACCTCTACTTCCGTTCCTCTCTCGTATGTTCCGGCTCCGGTTACGGTTCCGCCGTTCGATGGTTCTACACTCAGCTTAACTTCCGCGTGGATTTTTTCGAATTCCACGTCGATGTAGAGCTTCTTCGCGTAGGTTCTCCAGGCTTGTCCGCCCTTTGTTTGCGGGACATCAAAGACCGGCGTCGCCTGTAGGTCTTCCGGGAAGCCGGTTCTAAAGGTCACGTCACGCTGGTACTCAGTAAATTGTCCGGGCTTTACTGCGCCGCTCTCTCCCCAGCTGAACTTGGCGGACTTCAGTCTGTTGCCCTCCTCCGAGGTTGTGACAAGGCTAAGCTTATCGCCTTCCATGACTTTGCTTGTGTCTGTCCAGCCCTCGTACGTCTGCTTCTTGATTGCGGCGGTTCCGTTTCCTGTAACGTTCGTAACCACATCCATATAGTGGAGCTGTGTCAGGTAAACGACTGCGTCAGCCGCGGGCATTCTGAACAGCGAGTGCGGCTTTCCGTCGGCAGAATAGAAATTGTGCCTAATGTCTTCATGGATGACCTCGCCATTTGCGCAGACTCTGTAAACTATTTTGTAATCTTTTCCGATTTTATCTTCCGGGAACAGCTGCTTAAACCAGGTCTTGTCCTCGTCCAGGAACACCGGCGTTTGCACAGGGAGGAAGGTTCTGCCGGAATAAGTAAGGTATAGGGGCAGGTCTCTCTTCTGTCCTTCCGGTTTATAGATGATGGAGCCTACGTCGTCAAGTACACTAACTCTGTAACCATCGCTTACGTATACGTTCACGTATATGTCTTGGTCAAGTGCAGTGAATTCGTCTCCCGCGAAACCTATGAAATCCTCGTACTCTTTTCCTTCGGTGACAAGCCTATATGCATCTCGGGAGCTGTCCTCCGGAGTAAATCCAACTTTTATATTTCCGCCTTCTTTTACGATGCGCTTCCTTGCTCCGTCTTCAAAGTTAAACCTGCTGCCCGAGTTATCGCCATAATCACTGATAAAGTGGGCGGAGCTTGTGTTCCCCGACGGCTTTACATCAACAATTTCTGCTGTGTGGTAGCCGCCTGCTCTGTTTATTATGAAGTCTGCGGTAATCTCGACGTCAGCGTTCGGCATCGTGAACGTCTTGTTTCCTTTGATGTCCAGAGGGGTGTTGAATTTGGAGGAACTTACTTCGAGCTTGTCGAGCGCTACATATTCATCCTTGTTTATGTTTACTTTTATTTCGCTTCCCGCCGGGACTCTTATTTCTTTTACCGTAGCTTTACCTATTTGGCTCGGATCATTTACGTATTCCAAGAGGTCGTCGCTATAGTTGTTCGTGACCTTGATGTTAAAGAATTTGCTGGGGTCACCCTTTGTTTCAAAATTAAGCGTGGCGGACCCGTCCCCTGCGGTGACCTCTGCAACGAGCTTGGTGCTGCTCTTTTCCAGGATGCTGAGTTGGCCCGGTCCGCTCAGCGTGCAGGTATCCGGCATGAAGCCGTAGTCGGTATTAAATGTGAATTTAACCTTCTCCCCTTCTTTGAGTTGATTGGGATTTTTGTCGGTTGACTGGCTGTAGTGGCCGGTGTTGCTCTTTACGGAAACCTTGGTGTAGGATTTCGTTATTATTTTTATGACCTCGGTTAAATTGGGGCCCGATCCACCTAGTATGAATCGGAACCTTCCACCTCCGTTGGCATCCTTGCTATACGTCAAGAATCTCTCCGGATAGATTTCCTTAAAAGCTTCCATGCTTACTCCGTCTTGCATACCCACGAGAATGTCATCGCCTGAAGGGTACAGCTTTATCGTGTACTTCATGTCAGCGATGTAGTATCCGGATTTTGGTGTCGCGAAGAACTCCACGGGTTCGTTCGGCGCCATCATCTCCATGCTCCAGTATGGGGTACTGTTCCTCAGCGTGGGGTAGTCAATCTCAACCTGAGAACTGTTATAATCAAAGCTAAAATGATTGTAGCGAGATATATCACCAGCGTCATCTCTTTTGATTCCCATTCCCCAAACTACGTAAATTGTAGTGCTGCGATCCAAGGTGAAGCTTTTTACTTCATCAACCGAAACCCATTGGAATGGGTGGTTGTTTACTATAGAGCTGACTACATCGCCTTCTTTGATTTCATAATACTTCATGAAGATATTGTTATACTTGTTCGGCTTGGTCACCCCTATTTTATTAATTCTGGTGCCCTGCTTATACCAAAGCACCAGGTAACCGGATGGGTCCTGAGTCACTTTTTCCGGCTTGGGGTCAACGGCAGATACGGTGCAGCCGACCAAGGCCAAGGTAACTGAACACAGCTCATCCTCTGCAGCCTCTACCGGTTCCGTCATCATCGGCATCGCCCCAGCAATCAAAAAGAGCACCATCAAAACAGAAAGCACTCTATTCCTCATTCCTTTCATAGCATTCTTAGTCTTCATAAGCAACCTCCCTCTATTGCATACGATTCTTAATCTGTCTTGACATCATTATTCACGAAATGGTAACGGAACGCAATAGATATTGCACGAACGTTGTCCAAACTGCACGAAAGTGGATGCTCCTCCTATCATTGCTTTAACTGTGTTCTCATTTTCTGTATTAATAATCAGTAAAACATGGTAAACTAAAGGCACGAAAGATGATTGTTTTTTTGAAAAGGTGCCTTGGTCATGAATTTTAACATTGCGATTGTCGATGACAGAAAAGAAGATAGGGACAGGCTTGAATCAGCAATCAAAGACTTCTTCTCCATGCAGCTTAACGACAGGATTAGCATAGAGACGTTTGAATCCGCAGAGGAATTCCTTCCTCACTTCGAACCGAATAAATACCATATGGCATTCCTGGACATCGTCATGGATGAGATGAATGGAATCGAACTTGCAAAAAAAATCCGCGCCGACGATGCCCACATTCTCATCGTATTTCAAACCACGTCTCGGGAATATGCTTTTGATACATTCCCTGTTCACCCCTTTGATTATCTCATGAAGCCCTGCAAGGAAGATGAACTTTCCAGCGTTCTCACAGAGGCAATGCGAGTCATCAGAGCCGGTGACCCCGAAATCAAAGTGGCAACTGCCCGCGACAGTTTTATCGTTCCTATACGCTCGATATGCGCAGTTGTTTCCAGAGGGCACAACGTAGAACTTCAGCTAACCAACAACCAAAATTTAACCAGCACAGAGACATTTAAAGGCATTTCAGAAAAGCTGGCATCAGATGCTCGCTTTCTGTTAATAAATCGCGGAGTCCTGATTAATATGGATCACGTTCTTTCACCAACCCCGGATGGAATGAAAATGAAGAATGGAACCGTTCATCCTATCAAAGTTAACGGTCGCGCCGCAATACTATCTTCCTTTTCTCAGTACATGATTTCACGTGTTGATAAGAGAGGATTATAACCGCCTGCAAAGATTATTCTGGAGATAGAGACCTATGACCACGAGTCTTTTGTTTGTTAAATATGCACTTATTATAATGCTTTTGGTTCCAGCATCTTTGTTTGCCGTGCTTCCTCTGAGAGACTCCCTGAAGCATTCTCTTAAACAATCTGTTTTGATTATCTGCGGATGCGCAGTTTTGCTTTCTCTAATACTCTCGCTTATAGGTATCAAAACCGGAACAGCGGAAAAACTTCTAGCTGCCATCGGCCTAATACCTTTGTTTGGTATTTACTATTCAATTACCGGCGGAGCACTAATAAAGAAGCTATTCTGTTTTTTGAATTCGACCATGATTGTTACAAATGCTCTGGTTTACGGAAAGATACTATCCGCTCCATTTGAATTGGAATCGAGTGAACAAATAACCAGATCCGTATCCGGCGGACTTTGTCTGATTGTTGCGGCAGTACTTGGAATTTTTTATTGGAAGACTCTTAACGTCAAAATTCCTTATCTAATTACATCCGATGCACTGGACATGGATTGGCGATTTGCTGTTTTGGGTCCTCTGCTTGTTACAGTTCTCTTCTATTGGGTGACACCCAGATCTGCTGAAGTTGTTATGACCGGTAGAGTCAGAATAACCACTCTGGCATTCCTGGCCTTGGTTCCAATCGGCATTCACATGGTATATCAAGGCTTCTGGCGAATCGCAGTTAATCTGACAGAAACCGCCAGATTAAAGGCTGACAATGAACTCATGGAGATGGAGACCAAGCGATATGAAGAACTGCGTTCATATATGAATGAAACCCGAGCTCTCCGCCACGACTTTAGGCAACATCTTTTGGTGATGAATGAATACGCCAAGAGCGGTGACACAGATAAACTGACGGATTATATTTCTCAGTTCTCTGCATCCCTGGCGGATCACAAGGGAACCTTTTCTGCAAATGCAGCGGTGGATGCTGTGGCATCTCACTACGAACAAGTTGCGGAATCCCAGAACACCCACATCAAATGGTTATTGGAAATACCCGAAATATTGCCAATCCCGGAGTCTGACTATATCGCCATATTCGGCAACCTGGTTGAAAACGCGCTGAACGCAGTCAGCAGCATACCGGAAGAAAAAAGAAACATCCACGTCACTGCGCGGATGTTGTCTGATGCCATGATGGGTCTAACTGTGAAAAACCCATATGAAGGTGTAATCAAAATGGGAAAGAACGGTCTACCAAAGTCCAGTCGTCCCGGACACGGCGTTGGACTCTATTCTGTGGAGGCAGCGGTCAAGCGCTATAACGGTGTGCTGAATTTGAATACCGATGACGGAATATTCACCGCCGGAGTCCTTCTATATCCGGGGATGGTCTAAAGCACTCTTTGACCGTTTACAACTAACGAGAATTTAGCATCAAATATGCGCACAGCCTTAGAGCACATGGTCATTCGTCCCAGAAAGATATCAAAGTATTCATACATGGTGCATATATTTTCATCTATTTTTAGATTCAAAATTATTTTTCTCAGATTTTCTCTGACAAAAGGGGACAACTTCAAACTATTCTTCACTTTTATTAATTTTGCTCTTTCTCCTCTAACCACTTCTTGGCATAGGAACAGGTTGCTCTGACTTCACCTCCACGATTCTGGATTTCATCGACGGCCATTTGGACTAGCTTTGATGCCATGCCCTGCCCACGCAGGCTACCATCAACAAAGGTGTGGTCAATAGTATAGACTCCCGGTTCTGTTTCCGGGAAAGTCACTTCTGCAATTACTTTTCCCTCTTCATCATACTTTATAAAGGAGTCATCCCCTTTAATAAAACCCGAGTCTTCGTTTTTAGATTCGCCGATTGCCATATCAAAGACATTTTTCACAGATGCTTTTATCTCCTCATATCCTTGGGCGGGATTAGCCTCATAAACCTTCGCATCACCTATGAACATGCACGGAACATAGTAATAATCGTATTTTTCTACAATGTCCGGGTTTTCATCTTCAACAATTCTATCGATTTCAATCTTGCTATAAGCAGGATTCTCCTGCAACAATTCTTCGATTGCACGGTTTGCATTAATGCAGTAGGGACAAGTCTTAAGATAGAAATATGTAACCTTATTCATTTTACTTCCTCCTTAATCACTCTTTATTATTACCCATTATTTTAACTGCTACATCATCCCTTTTAAAATCTATTATAATATATTGCTAAGATAATTGACGATGATAATTTATCAAATATAATTAACAACTGTCTTTTGCAAAGATTTGACGAGTATATTACGAAGATATTTGCATGATTTAACCAGCAAAGAGGCGCCCCCAGCGCCTCTTTGCATTTTCAAGTATATTCTCTAAGTGAAGGAGAAAATTTACTTTTTTCCTAAATATGCTTCCTGGATGGATGGATCCTTGATGAGATCCGATGCCTTACCATGCTGCTTGATTACGCCCTGTTCCAGAACGTAGGCTTCATCAGCGATGGAGAGCGCCTTGAAGGCGTTCTGCTCAACCAGGAGCATGGTCTTACCCATGGCTTTGATTTCTTTTATGATATCAAAGATGGTGTTTATGAGAAGCGGTGCCAGTCCCAGGGATGGTTCGTCCAACATGATTAGCTTAGGCGATGCCATTAGTCCTCTACCCATTGCAAGCATCTGCTGCTCACCTCCAGAGAGTGTTCCGGCACGCTGCTTTTCTCTTTCCTTAAGTCTGGGGAAGAGTTCATATACGTGCTCGAAGTCGTCCTTTATACCCTGGGTGTCATTTCTTAAATATGCACCCATGCGGAGGTTTTCTTCTACCGTAAGGTTTGCGAATATTACACGACCTTCCGGCACCTGGACCACGCCTTCCTTAACAACCTTATGTGGCTGGGTGGGAAGCTTTTCTCCGTTCAATTCTATAGTGCCCTGGTATTTAACAACACCGCTTATGGCGTTGAGTGTGGAGGACTTTCCGGCGCCGTTACTTCCGATTATGGTAACGATGGAGCCTTCTTCTACGTCGATATCGATTCCGCGAATTGCGTGGATACCGCCATAGTGG
>CACXFN010000233.1 GCA_902766915.1 uncultured Eubacteriales bacterium | reverse complement strand
CATCAGGACCCAGGCAGCCAATTTGATGGGGGAGATTACCGCGGGCTTTAATGAAAAATACAGAAAGGAATTACCGGAAGACGTTAAACTTCCTACCAGACCTATAACAAATGTGGGGCTCTTTGATGAATATATAGAGAAGATGCTATATCCGGAACGCAGATTCACGGAGCAACATAAAATATGGATGAGATCCGGACTGGGTACATATGTGTCCGCGGTATTGCAGGAATGCCCTGAGAATATGAGGTCACAATATATCGATTGTTTGATTAAATATTATGCTGCCACAACAGATGACCAGGAATTGATTATTGTGCTACTGGGGGTTCTGGATAGATTGGATGCATCCTGGTGCTCGTCTGAATTTGAAGAAGTTGCCAGAGATATGATTGTAGAGTCCCTGGGCGATAGCCGAGTTGAAGTGAGGGTCTGTGCGCTTCGTGCAGAAAAGCATTTCCTTAGAGACATGAGCGAGGACAATTATTACAATCAACTATTGGATATTCTTAACCTTCCTCATAACCCCGCCGACCTTTTGGAGAGGGACGGAACTGTATTCCTGGATGACTTAAAGATGGGAACCCATTGGATGATTAAGGTTGCCAATATCCAATTAATAAGGCATTTTGGTAAAGAACTAAATAATCCTGCGGTTACCCTACATATCGGAACCCACCTGGTAAACCTGCTAAAGGTAAATGAGCGAGCAGAGATTCGTCGTGCTGCCGGTAATGCGCTACTGGACCTTATTCCACTAATGCCTGATTCCCAGAGAAATGAATTGGCGGTAGAACTATATAACGGTTTGGAAATAGGCGACAGGCAATTCGCTAAAAACATACCCTACTACATGGGTAAAATGTCCCTGTCTCTTCCACCGAAGGAATTTGACGAAGTTATCGATACAATCGAAATATCCATATTGAAGACAAGCCGAAGAGTTGCTGCATTCATGATTGAATCGGTAGGGGTAATGCTTGAAAATTACAAGGATTTCTCAGATGTTTATCAGATGCCTACGGAAGAACATGACAAGCGTAAAATCCAGCTTCTATATTTGATGATTAAGGCTTATTCCCATTATGACAGACAGTTCAGCAGAGATGCCTTTAGAGATATAGGCAGGTATATATTTGCCAGCGAAATTCTTTCCGACAGGGATAAGGAATTGCTGTTTAGCAGAAGCTATAAGAAGATATTGCAGCTTCTGGATGAGCAACCGGAAGACATGCTGAGTTTCTACAGCAATGCGGCGGTTTTGAATCACATATATAGATATATAGGACATCAAGAACAGGAAAGGCAAGGCTTCCGTTTCCCCGCAATAAATAAGGTCTGCTTCTATCCCGGCACCTTTGATCCCTTCAGTTTGGCTCACAAGGCTGTGGCGGAAAGAATCAGAGATTTGGGATTCGATGTATATTTGGCCCTGGATGAATTCTCCTGGTCCAAGCATACACAGCCAAAACTGCTTAGAAGAAGAATAATGACAATGTCCGCTGCCGGTGAAGAGGGAATATATATATTCCCGGACGATATTCCCGTGAATATTGCCAATAACAGCGATATACAAAGGCTGAAGGAATTATTTAGGGACAAGGATCTTTATATTGCTGTTGGTACTGACGTAATTGAAAATGCTTCAGCTTATCAGCTTCCGCCGGAGCAGGATTCAATTCACACCCTGAACCACATTACATTTGAGAGAGAAACCCGCGAGAACAGAGGCGATTTTTCCGCAAGCATGAAGACAAATGTAAATGCGAGGAATTATCCCATTACGGGAGATGTGATTGAACTTACTTTAGATAAATTCTATGAGGATATTAGCTCGACCAGAATCAGAGAAAATATTGACCTAAACAGAGATATTACAAACATCATTGATACAGTGGCTCAGAATTACATCTATGAAAACAATATGTACCTTAGAGAGCCAACTTATAAGCATGTAATTGAATCCAGAGAGATAGGAATAAGCAATCTGGAGCATAGAAGTCCTGAAACCCTGGATACAATCTTTGATGAACTTGATGAATTGGGATATGATCTGGACGTACTTCAGAATTATATTGCCAATGAGCAGACAAAGTCGATTATTATTACGGATACTGCGCGGGGCAATAAGGTAATCGCCTATGCTGCGTGTCACAAGGTTGGAACCAGAAATATTCTATCTGAGTTTAGAAGCGAAGAATTATCCGGACGTATTAGGGATTTGGCAGGAAGCAGCATGTATGCTATTGGGTTCTTCTATGCTGATTCCAGATCGGAAATTTCCGGAATCAATCAGATGTTGATTACGGAATTGTTGACGGAATTAATCGCCAGGGATCATGATTACGCCATTTATCATCCTGTGTGCCAGGAAGGTTATGATCATACTATTTTAGAGGCATTTAAAAAGCAAGGCTTCATAGATATTACCGGAAGAATTCATGGTGCATATGATAGACCGATCTACAATGTAGAGCCTGCCTATGCTGTGGCGATGGAATCCCCGGTGGTAATCTTTAAGGATGTAGAGACCGTCATAAAGGCCCCCTTTAACAAAAACGAAGCGGTGCTTAAAGCCATATCAGATGCCCACGATAACCTGCTGAAGGTATTGGCAAAACTGTATCCCGGGAAATTGCTTTTATCCTTTAATACCAGTGCAATTCAGAATAAAATAATTAGTAAGGCTTGTGCCTTAAACAGAGTTTCTACTGTGGATGGCGAAAGTAAGAAGGGACCGTATATGGTTGTGCCCTTTGGAAAAGCCTTGGGGGATGTCTTGGTTCCCAATACTGTAACCAAATCTCTCTTCGTTGAAAAATACTTTAACAGAAATGTAAGAGGATTCAGCATAGGAGAAGCCAAGAATTTCTCGCCACTGGAAACTCAGGCTAAGATGATTAAGTCATTCAACCGCCCAATAATTCTAATTGATGACCTGCTCCACAAGAGCCATAGAATGAATAAACTGGGGCCGGTACTTAGCAATGCAGGATGTGAAGTGAAGGAAGTCCTGGTAGGGGTTATGACCGGAAGCGCAATGGACAAAATGGAAGCAAATAATATCAAGGTGGAAAGCGCATACTTCCTTCCCACATTGGAAATATGGCTTAATGAGAGGGATTGCTATCCCTATATAGGCGGCGACAGCCTGGCTGCCTCCACCGGAGCAAGAGCCGATGAGAGAAATGGCTCCGCCCACTTGAT
>CACXFN010000232.1 GCA_902766915.1 uncultured Eubacteriales bacterium | reverse complement strand
CGTATCAAATTCGATACGTTTAAACTGGGGCAATATTAGAACAAGTCAAAGCGGCCATTACGTTGTGCACTGCGCTCTGCGAATCCAAACAAAGTACGCGCCAGGAGAGCATATACCGCACCGGTAAGCACCTCGGCAATTAAAAGTATCCAAAACCGTCCATGCTCCGGCTCGAACAAGGTATTCATTGCGGCTATGGCTTTGGTAAGAGGCATGAGTTGCGAGATCACTCTGCCTGCAAGTGGTAGTTGAGATACTGGAAATTCTGCTCCTGTAAAAATCATCAAAAGATAACTTACAACATTAAGTATTAAATGCATGCTGTCGGTCATTAAACCAAACATTGAAAGGAAAAGACCAAAGCAAGCAGCAGACGCCATTGCGCATATTATTGTTAAAGCCACGAGAGCTAGATTCACACCTGAAAAATCTACTCCAAATATCAATGAGCCAACGATGAATCCGCATGTTGACGCCCCTATTGCAAACAATGCCGGGAAAAGACCATTTGCCAGAATAAGCGGTATCTTTTTGCAAGGCGAAGCAATGATTGAGCGGAGTCTTCCGAAATACCTCTCACCATCAAAGGCAATTCCCAACTTGAATACGCAGGCATTAGTGCATAACAGAAACGCATTACCTATTACCCAGCTTGTAAGGTTTGTTGTGTTGAAGCTATAAGAAGCAATCAAACAATAGAATATAAGTGTGATAAGCGGATATCCCATCTCGTGGAGAATAAACTCCTCTGCATGAAACGCCGCCCGACGACCTTTGTGGTAAAGGTATGATTGTTCAAAGAAACGTCTTACCATTATGCCACCTCCAATGTTGCTGCCACCCTAACGCGGCGATCGATTCTTCGATAAAGAAGCGCAGAAACAACAGCATAGAATGCAGTCAACGCAGTTATGATTCCAAACTCTTGCCAGTATAGCGCAGGACTCTCCACTCCCCACACCGACATGCGCAGAAGTTCTACCGCATATGTTGGCGAAAGAGCATAACTAACGAAACGGATTGCCTTAGGAAGCACGGTTACCGGAAAGACAAATCCACACAGTAGAATTAATGGAATCTCAATCAGGTTCATATATAGCTCGGTTTTTCTGGACAATGTTAAAACGCACGCAACAACAGACGAAATTACAACAAAGCTTACAACCGCAACCACCAATGCCAGCAAGAAATACAACGGACTTTCTAGAGTAAGCGGAATTCTGAATAGTACTACCGCTGTCGCTAATGAAATACCAAGAGTAAGCAGCGACAGTAAAGTATTACCTATTATCTTGCCCAATATAATCATCGGAAAACTTGCAGGCGCAGCAAAGATCAAAGCCAAAGTTCCACTGTATCTCTCGCGATTGATATCCCCTGCCGAAGAGAAACATATGCAGCTCCATAAACCCATTAGCCCTGCACCAAGAACAACATAGGCCATAAAGTTCTCCTCACCCGAATTGTGATACATTTCGTAAAGCAGAATAGTATTAAGTATCGGGTTTGCGATGAGGCAGAATCTAAACATTGGACGAGCAAAGGACTGTTTCATCTGAACCCTCATTGTACTAACAAGAATTGCAAGACTCATACCGCAACCTCCTCTATTAGCTTCACATAGGCATCTTCCAGCGTTTCATGTTCGCCCTTTATACTGGCAGGCGTGCCACTTGCCACAAGCTTACCTTTATTGATAATGATTAATCTTTCACACAGCTCGTCAACCTCCGCCAGGTTATGTGTCGTAAGAAGAACGGTTTTGCCTTGCTCTTTCAGCGTCCTGATGATATTCCGGAGCATCCTTGCTCCAACGGGGTCAAGTCCCACAGTAGGCTCATCCATAAACAAAATCTCCGGATCGTTTATTAAACCGCGAGCAATTTGTAAACGCTGAATCATTCCCTTTGAATAAGTTTCTGCCAAATCATCCGCGCGATCGGAAAGATCAACTATCTCCAGTATTTCTTGTATATGAGCATCCTGCTTGCTCCGTGGAATCAAATAGAGGTTAGAGAAATACCTAAGATTATCGCGCGCCGATAGCCGTCTATATACGCCCATCTCACCGCCAAAGATAAAATTAATGCAGCTTCTGATATGCTTCTCTTCACCAAAAGTATTGTGGCCGAGAACCTTACACACCCCTGAAGTAGGCGCAAGGAGAGTCGTAAGCATTTTAATTGTCGTGGTTTTCCCTGCCCCATTCTGACCAAGCAGACCAAATATCTCACCACGTCCAACTTCAAAAGAAATACCATCCACTGCTCTAACTATGTGTTTCTCACGCTTCCAAACCCCGCGCTTAGTCACATACTCTCGCCTTAAATCCTTGACTTCAATAACTGTCTCCATTT
>CACXFN010000231.1 GCA_902766915.1 uncultured Eubacteriales bacterium | reverse complement strand
TAATTATGCAGCCTTATCAAGTTTTCTTCTGTAAGCAGCTGCAACGCCTGTTCCTAATGCACTTGCAAAGAGTACTACATAAAGAGTTGCGTTCTCTGCATCACCTGTCTTAGGAACATTGGTTGCTGTTGCTGCAGAAGCTGCCCTACCTGAGGATGTTGATGTGGTTGTGGAAGCTGCCTGACCGGATGCTGCCGGCTTGGCTGTTTCCTTTTCATCGGTCTTAGTTGGCACTTCAGCTTCCTTTGCAGGTTCTTCTACTGGTTCTACAGCTGCAGGCTTAGTTGTGATAAGGATTCTTCCTTCACCACGTTCCTGTCCATACTTAGCTGCAGTAATCAAACCATTGATTCCATCGGTCATATACTCTACCAGTGAACCGGAATCATTTGGATATGCATCGCTAACAACCTTGCAGTCTTTGAACATGCTCATTCCGTCTCCGGAAAGCTGGAGAATGTAGGAAGTTCCGCCTACTGTATATGTCTTGTTAGGATCAATTGGCTCTCCGTTTATCAATACATTACCAACACGTCTTTCCTTACCTTCTTCAATTGTCAGGAATGCACCCTGTTCGTCTACAACTACAGGTGTTGGGATGTCTTCATAAACTTCATATGACATGCCGGAAACCTGAAGGAATCCACCGTTCTCCTCCGGATAGTTTCTTGCACCGTGTTCTAAAGCATCAAGTATTTGCTGACCTGTTGCTTCAATTTTCACGATTTCATTTCCGAATGGGTTTACGTCTGTTAGGTTCTTTCTGGTAACATCTCCTGCAGGCAGATTCTTTCTTACACCACCGGAGTTAACAAGAGCAATGTCAGCTTTTGTGATGTATTTAAATGCATCAGCATTGAAGTCACCCAAGTTGGTCTCACTCTTACGTACAATTCTCTTTCCTTCTGTATCGTTGATTACCAGTTCTGCTTCAGACGTACCTACTACCTCACCAAGATAATCTTCAACCTTTTGGTGTGCAGCGTCAACCAATGCTTTAACTTCTTCGTTTTCCTTTGTAAGTGTGTCTACACCGATCAATGAAGTAACAATACTTACTACACCATCCTTAGCAATCTTGATTTTCATTTCACCAATATTTGCAAGTTTGGTTCCTGTCTGGACGTATGTAACTTTCTTTCCGTCCTTATTTAAGAAATCGGTACCTTCGTAGTCAGGACCCTCTACTACTTCGTGAGAATGTCCATCGATATAAGCATCCAATCCTGTTGTATTTGCGATTACAGTCTGGGTATTCCACTCATCCTTTGATCCGATCATACCTGTATGACCAACGCCTATAACAACATCTGCACCTGCAGCCTTTGCTGAATCAATGGCTGCCTGGATTGTGGGATAGAAACGCTTTTCATCTGCTGTATCTTCATTAAATGTGTAAACCCAGTTGCCTTCACTGTCCTGGAAATGAACAGGTGTTGAAGTAGTATATGTTTCCGGTGTACTGATACCAACAAATGCTATCTTCTTTCCTTCAACTTCAAAAATCTTATAGCTTTCCATTCCTGCAACTGATGTTCCATCAACCTTTCTGAAGTTTGCAGAAATATATGGATACTCAGCATCTTCTACATTCTTAATGAACTGATCCATCTGATAATCATATTCATGGTTACCAGGAATAGCTAAGTCATATCCAGCTCCATTCATGATCTTGATGATATCTTCACCCTTTGTAAGTGTACCGATTGCTTCACCCTGAACATGGTCACCGGCATCAACCAGAAGTACATTTTTACCTTCTTCTTTTAGCTGATCTCTATAACCGGCAAGCTTTGAATAACCATCAATACCGCAGTGAACGTCATTTGTATGCAGAACGGTAATAGAGACGGAACCATCATCTTCAGATTCTTCTGGAGCAGCAGTTGTAAGTAATACTGCTTCTTCTGATTTTCCCTCAGATTCTTCAGAATCCTCTTCTAATCCTTCCTCCTGGCCTTCAGTGGTTGCCTGTGAATTCTCATCAGTTGCCCCTTCTTCACCTTCAGCATTATCACCGGAGGTAGCTGGTTCGCTAGGATTTGTTTCATCCGCAAAGGCTACCATTGTGGTCATGGTGAATACCATTACCAAAGCCAGCAAGACAGAAAACAATTTCTTCATAGAACTACTCATGCTTTTTTCCTTTCTCAAATATATCAACAACAACTACAATTACATTATGCAATTTATAATGTACCTATTATTTTACAACAGTTAGACCAATCAATCCAGCAAAATAATTTGTAAATTCTGTAAATATATGGGCTTGAGCTTCCAGAATTAGCTATTCTTGTTGAAATTTCAAGTGTTTCAGCCTATATCTGTCAGTTATTTATTTAACAATATTTAGAAGGTCTAAATCTGATTTCTGCACTCTTATTCCGGCTTTATATTCAGTTCCATCAGGATACCTAACGGCAATTGCAATCTCTTGTCCCTCCACAAAG
>CACXFN010000230.1 GCA_902766915.1 uncultured Eubacteriales bacterium | reverse complement strand
GCCGGTAGAAGCTGTAGATGAAAGTGTGCCGGTAGAAGCTGTCTCTGAGGCAGAGCCGGTAGAAGCTGTGGGGGATATTGAGGTGGAAGAGAAATACGAAGATAATATAAAAGATGATCTAAAGGAAAATGCTGAGGATCTTACTGAGTTCCAGAGAACTATTGTTGAACCTGAGGAGACCCTGGATGTGTTGCCGGAAGTGACAGAGAGTGTCATCGCTGAAGAGGCAACTCTCCAGGAGCCAATAGTGGAAGAAGTTGTCCAGGAGCCTGTAGTCGAAGAAGAGGTTGTCCAGGAGCCTGTTGCTCGCGGTATTAGATTTGAAGAGGATCCGGACACTGAACCAAAGGACTATGATCCCGAGCTTTTCGAATTTGAGAGAAGAATAAACGAATTGGAAAGCCAGGTGGAGGAGATAACTGAATCCTCTAATCAAGACTATGATTATGACAAGAATTTAGGAATAGCTAAGAACCAGGAGGAGGGACAGGACCTTGATGGTGAGGTTGAGGAGAGCGAACCTGCAGAAGATCTGAATAAAACCAGAGTCTTTAAGAGTGAAGAAGTTAAGCAAGCTCTTCATGCCACGGGTCCCGATGCCAATAATGAGTTCCAGAGACCTCTTCGCTATGGAGATATTTTCACATCCAGTGGCGCAATCGAGTATGGAAAGGCCAAGAAAAAGGGAAGACTAAAGATAATACTCCTGGATATACTGATTGCCATTCTGGCAATAGCGGTATTGATTACAGCGATTTTGGTATTTGGAAGAAATACTGCTATTGGACAGAAACTGGCGGGATTATTCAGCAAGCAAACTCAGACTGAAGAATCCACGGAAACAGAAAACACCGGAGAGACTACGGAACCCACCACTACAGAATCTGCAATTCAGGAACTATCTCCAATGGCAAGTGCAATTATTAAGCAGGCTGTCAGAAATACCAATATTGGAGAGATAGCTGAGGATACTGCATTGAAGTTCACAGAGGGAAAAGACTATGTGATGGAAGGCGTTCTAAATGCAGAACTTTTCACAGATGCAGATTGGTATACAACAGGATCGGGAGAAACTGTAACCTATATGCCGGAGCTTGTTGGAACCATGATTGAATATTATTCCAAGCTGGTGGATCGATACAATAATGGAAGTGACGAGGTGCTTGGCCTTCTTGATCCATCATCCTATTACTACTACGATATCGAGGCTATTCAACCTGAAGAGGGAGTGACACGTAAACTGAGCAAGCTTCAGATAGGCGAAATAAGAAGAGACGGAGCTGAGTTCTATGCATTGGTTAGACTGATGTATGAGATATCCAATGAGGCGGATCCTCAGGTTTTAACCAGGGTGGTTAAATTGGATACTTCGGAAAATAGGGTGTTGGTCCAGGATATTGATACGGTTATAGATTTGTCAGAGGTGCAATCAACGGAAGAAACTCAGACTACAGAAGTTGTATACACCGATGAGGAATCAAATTCAGAGGAATCTAATTCCACGGAGGAGACATATACAGAGGAAACATACACCGAGGAAGAAACCTATTCTGAGGAAGAGTCATATACAGAGGGAGAGTCTGAGTCCTATGACGAGGGCTAATTAGGAAGTCTATTCAAGAGGTGGAGAATTGCCGAAAATAAAAGTTCAGAAGAAGGAACCCTCATCGGGAATCAAAACAGGGCGAGCAATCGCCCTCTTGGTTTTGGTGGTAATTATTGCGGGATTTATCCTGGGCATTAATTTTATGACGGACTGGCTTTGGTTTAGTGAAGTTGGTTACGTCAGTGTATTCATAACCAAGATTGTCACTCAGCTTAAGTATGGATTGCCTATTGCGTTGATACTGGCGATTTTGATGGGGTTCTATCTCCACGGTCTGAAACGTGGATATTTTAAAAAGATTGTTTCCAAAGAAAAAACGAATACTAAAAGACTTAATCTTTATACCAATTTGCTATCCATAGCATTTGGTGTAGTGATTGCAGTTTACTTCGTACGTTATATGTGGTTTGAATTCTTGGAGTTTGTAAATGCAACTTCTGTAGGACGGAGCGACCCCCTCTTTGGGATGGATATTTCATTCTATCTATTTAGGTATGAGTTCCTAAATAAGCTGAATGAATTATTGCTCGGTGTTATTGCGTTATTCTTTGGGGCAACCATCTTCTATTACATGATGTTGATGGTGATGCATAGCCCGGATATGTACGAAGAGGATGAGGCTATTCCAATTGATAGGGGTAAGCCCGGACTTAACAATGATGGAACAACCGGTAAGTCGGAGGCGGGCACATCAAGTGGCACAGCCGACGGCACCACAGGTGCAGAGACGTCTGCAGGTGCCGAAAGTGGTGGTAAAAGTGATGGAGAAGGGGAGAGTAAAGGCGTTAATCAGAATCCCTTCAAACAGAATCCCTTCAACCAAGGTCCCCTTAAAGATATATTCGACAACCTGAACAAGGGGAATGTCAAAAAACCAAAGTTTAAGACACCGCCTAAGCAGGTGTCCAAAACGAATATGACCACCTTGCTTCAGATTGGATCTTGGCAGCTGATTCTTCTGGCCGTTATCTTCTTCCTGATGGTGGGAATAAACTTCCTCCTTCTTCAATTTGAATTACTTCAGGGACATACTGGCATAGTCTATGGTGCAGGTTATACGGATGTAAGAGTCACCCTCCTGGTTTATAGAATCTTGATGGTGCTATCTGTAATCGGGGCAATCCTATCTGCATATTTCATTGCAAAAAAGAAATTCGTTCGTCTGGCTATTGTACCGGTGCTAATGGTGGTGGTCTTCCTGCTTGGACAGGGAGCTGCATCCCTGGTTCAGAGCATGATTGTTTCACCGGATGAAATCAACAAGGAATCAAAGTATCTGGCTGACAATATTGAGTACACCCAGTATGCCTATGGAATCGACGATGTTGACGTGAGGGATTTTTCCGCTAACAATTCACTTAACGCAGATGCAATCAACCTAAATGATGAGACCATAAGCAATGTGAGAATAAATGACTTTGAGCCGGTGCAGACTTTCTACAATCAAACTCAGAGTATTAGACAGTACTATACCTTTAACGATACTGACGTGGATAGATATGTCCTGGATGGGGATTATACCCAGACCTACCTTTCGGTCCGTGAAATCGATGAAAGCAAGATTAATGACACTTGGATTAATCGCCACATCAAATATACCCACGGATATGGTATTGCGGTTTCCAGGGTTGATACTATCACATCCAGCGGTCAGCCTGACATTTTGGTAAAGGATATTCCGCCTACCACGGAGGCTAAGGAACTTATAGTAACCCGTCCTGAAATTTACTTCGGTGAATCTACGGATGACTATATTATCGTTGGAACCAATGAAGAGGAATTCGATTATCCTGATGGACAGGAAAACCGATATACCAAATATGAGGGTACCGCTGGCATCAGCCTGAATCCGATTAATCGTCTAATGTTTGCCATCAAGGAAGGCAGCATGAAACTGCTTGTCAGCACCAACGTAAATAGCAATTCCAAGATTATTATCAACCGTGAGATTACACACAGAGTTGCTAAGATAATGCCTTTCCTTGCTTATGAATATGATCCTTATGCTGTTGTTGAAGATGGAAACATTTATTGGATAATCGATGCCTATACCCAGAGCTCATATTATCCATATTCCGAACCATATACAGGCGTGGTGGGAAGCACCAACTATATTCGTAATTCGGTAAAGGTAGTGGTGGATGCATATAATGGCTCCGTGGATTTCTACATTGTGGATCCGGAAGATGCCATTGCTCAGACCTATCAAAAGATTTTCCCCAAGCTCTTTAAGAGCTTTGAAGAAATGCCGGAGAATCTGAGAGCTCATATAAGATATCCGCATACATTGTTCCAGATACAGGCGGATGTTTATGGACGCTATCACATGGATGATGTTAAGGTCTTCTATCAAGATGAGGATAACTGGGACGTGGCTCATGAAATCTATGGAATGGATGAAGCTAAGATAAGATCCAATTTCTTCGTTCTAAAGCTTCCCGGTGAAACTAGTGCAGAGTTTGTAAGTACCCTTCCATATTCACCTAAGGGTAAGCAGAATATGACCGCGCTTCTCTTAAATAGAAATGACGGGGAGCATTACGGTGAGCTGGTTCTCTATCGATTCCCGAAGAGCAAGACTATTTACGGGCCTATGCAGATAGAAGCTCAGATTAACCAGAATACAAAGATTTCTCAGGACTTCTCATTATGGAGTAATGCTGGAACAGCCTATAGCCGTGGTAACCTATTTGTTATTCCGGTAGAAGATTCACTTCTCTATGTGGAGCCGATTTATCTAAATGCATCCAATACGGCTATTCCGGAGGTTAAGAGAATCATTGTTGCCTATGGTGATAGAATTGCATATGAACCGACGTTAAAGGAAGCATTGGTAAGCCTCTTTGGAAGTGGCGTGGATGCAGGTTCTCCTGCTTCTAACGGTAGCTCCGGTTCTTCAGGAAGTGGATCCGGATCAGGAGGAAGCACCGATGGTGCCGCTGGTTCAGGAGGCAGTGTATTTACCGGCTCCGGAACATTGGAAGAACAGAATGCATTAATCGGTGTGGCTGCAGATGCCTATGAAAAGGCACAGAGCGCATTGGCTGAAGGTGACTGGGTAAGCTATGGGCAGTATATGGCTCAGTTGCAGGAAGCTCTGGACTCTCTTAGTGAGAATGCAGGAATCTCTGTTGGTGGAGATAAAATGACAGGAACCGCTGAGGAGATGCAACCACCAGAGGATCTGGGTGATGAATAGCGTGATTAAAAAATAGCGGTTATTAAATAATAGCGGTTATTAAATAATAGCGATAAGTTAATAATCAGGAGAAAAGCGTGTTAAACTTTGATATTGAAAAAATGCTGTTTAGGATTCCGAAGGAGAACCACAGTGTTTCTGCCATAAAGAAAATACTGAAGGCTCATCCGGAAGTGCAGTATGTGTCATTGGTCGGGATAGATATTGGTGGACATGACACAGATGAAAAGATTCCGGTGGAACTCTTCGTTAAGGATATGAAGGAGATGCTTACCAAGGGGGTTCAAACCGACGGTTCCTCTGTAGCCCTTCCCGTAATTGCAAGTCTAAATAATGCCAAGGTAGATATGATACCGGATTTGGACGTTAATTGGTATGTGGATTATAACTACCATAATATAGATCCGCTGACGGAACTACCTGTTGGGACCCTTAGGATTCCATCATTTCTGGTTCACAACGATAGCTTCGCTTGTGGCTCCAGAGTAATGCTGAGAGATGCTGTAAAGCATTTCAAGGAAACCTTGATGGAAGTGCTGAAGGCTCACCCTTATGTTTTTAAGTACATAGGTGGAGTTGGCAAGGCCAGTGATATAGAAGAGATTCTTCTAACCTGTGCCACTGAATTGGAGTTTTGGGTAAAGACCCCTGACGATAAGGGGGACAGGGAACAGCTCTTCACTTCTCAGGTTCTGAAGGAACAGTATTGGAAGAGAACCTATGGTGAGGTTAGAACTGCTCTGGAAGATACGCTTAAACTCCTTGATAAATATGGACTATCGGTGGAGATGGGCCATAAGGAGGTAGGCGGCGTCAAGGCGCGTATGGGAAATACCGGTCACTATGACCATGTAATGGAGCAACTGGAGATTGACTGGAAATACTCCGACGCCATGCAGTCTGCGGATAACGAGAATCAGGCAAAGTATGTGGTTCGGGATATTTTCACCATGCATGGATTGGATGTAACCTTTATGGCCAAACCTTTCCCGGGGGTTGCAGGAAGCGGCGAGCATACTCATTTGGGGGTTGCGGCTAGATTAAAAAACGGCAAGGTCTGCAATCTCTTCTCTGCAGAGGATATGAAGAAGCATTTTATGAGCCCGGTGGGATTTGGTGCTTTAATGGGACTCCTTAAAAACTATGAGGTTGTGAATCCCTTCGTCAGTTCCGGAAACGATGCTTTCAACAGACTTAAGCCAGGATTTGAAGCGCCGGTTTGTATCGTGACGTCCCTGGGTAAGTCAGCTACTGAACCCTCCAGAAACAGGACAGTGTTGGCGGGGCTAATAAGGGACATCAGCGATCCCTTGGCAACAAGATTTGAGTTAAGAGCTCCTAACCCGAAGAGCAATACTTACTTGGTTCTTATGGCTTCATATATGGCAATTTTGGACGGCATCAAGGCTGCGTTGGAAGCAGAGAAAACTCCAAAGGAATTGGAAAAATCCATTTCAAAGAAATATGGTGAAAAGGATTTCTATTTGGAGAAGAATCGCGAGTACAGGACTGAGAAAAATGTATTCGACGATTTCAGCCAGGAGGAGAGAGACAGGCTTTTTGGACGTGCTCCATCAACGGTTTGGGAGAACATATCGGCCTTCGATAAGTATCCTGAGAAAGTAAGTATTTTTAAAGAAGGAGATGTGGTTACGGATTTAGTTCTGGAATCATATAAGGAGCAGGTTATTAACCAATGGAGAACCGAGGTTCACGATAGGATTATTCCTTCCAGAATGGATACAATCAGAGGATGTGTTAAGATTCATGGAACTGAGCACAATGATTTAGATGAAGCGAATTGGAAGGAGATTGAGAAGCTTAGGACGGATCTCGGTAAGGATAGCGTAAAGAAGAAGTGCCTTCTTACTCAGGCCAAGCAAGCCTTGGATGACGGGGATTATGGAAGGGCTTCGGAATTGCAATTAATCATCCAGGATAAGATAAGCGAACTACTGGATAAATACGCTGCTTATACGAAGAATATTTTTTGAATAGTATTTGAATAGTAATTGATTAGTTAATCGAGGTAGAAAAATGCTGGACATCAAAAGAATAAGAGAAGATTACGAAGGTGTTAAGGAGAGAGTGGAATTCCGCGGAAAAGGTGATTTCGGAATCGGTCAGGTAAAGGAATTGGATGAAAAACGCCGTGAACTTTTGGCTGACGTTGAGGCGAAGAAGAATCGTCAGAATACAGTGTCCCGTGAGATTCCCAAGATGAAAAAGGAGGGGCAGGACACGACGGAAATCATGGCTGAGATGAAGGCCCTCTCAAACGAAATCAAGGATTTGGACGGAAGACTCTCTGAGATTGAAGAGAATCTGAGAATTGCCCTTCTGAATGTTCCTAACACTCCTTATAAGGATGTTCAATACGGTGAAGATGACAGTGCAAATGTGGAGATGCGGAAGTACCTGGAGCCGACCAAGTTTGACTTCGAACCCAAGGCACATTGGGATGTGGGTGAGAATCTGGATATTCTGGATTTTGAACGTGCAGCCAAGATTGCCGGAACCAGGTTTACCATCTACAAGGGGCTTGGGGCTCGTTTGGAGCGTGCCTGCATTCAGTTCATGCTGGACCTTCACACTATAGATCAGGATTATACGGAGATACTTCCTCCGTTTATGGTTAACAGAGCCGCGATGACGGGAACCGGGCAGCTTCCTAAGTTTGAAGAGGATATGTTCTATCTTCCTCAGAAGGATTTCTTCCTGGTACCGACGGCAGAGGTTCCCGTCACCAATATGCGTGGACAGGAGATAATGGCGGAGGAGGAACTTCCGGTTTACTATACGGCCTATACGCCTTGCTTCCGTGCGGAGGCAGGTTCAGCAGGCCGCGATACTCGCGGCCTGATCCGCCAGCATCAGTTCAATAAGGTGGAGCTGGTTAAGTTTGTGGCGCCGGAGACATCCTACGATGAGCTGGAGAAGCTAACGGCTGATGCTGAGGCGGTGCTTCAGGCACTGAACCTGCCCTACAGGGTTGTTCGACTTAGCTCCGGAGATCTTGGCTTTAGTTCAGCTATGACCTACGATATAGAAGTCTGGATGCCAAGCTATGGCCGCTATGTGGAGATAAGCTCCTGCAGTAACTTCGAAGACTACCAGGCTCGTCGTGCGGGAATAAGATTCCGTAGAGGAAAAGAAAAAGCGGAATTCGTTCATACCCTTAACGGTTCCGGATTGGCAGTAGGAAGAACCGTTGCAGCAATACTTGAAAACTTCCAGCAGGAGGATGGTAGCGTGGTCATACCGGAAGCTCTCAGAAAATACATGGGAGTTGACATTATTCCTGCTAAATAAATAATAGAGGATTAGGAGGGTTCACATGGAACCCTCCCTTAATGAAAGCGTATAGATGTCTTACATAAAACGATTTTTCAGTAAAATATTCAGTC
>CACXFN010000229.1 GCA_902766915.1 uncultured Eubacteriales bacterium | reverse complement strand
GATTCTGTCATACCATTGACACTCTCCAACCGGAATTTTAACTCATTTATGATACCATATGGGGCGATATTTTTCTATATGTCCTATACGAGTGTACTTGTCAAGTTTGGTGGACACTAAAAATACTTTTTTGAATAATAGATTTTAATTGTGGACATCAAAGAACTTTTTCGTCAGATGTCGTTTTTAATTGTGGACATATAAGATATTTTTACGACATTTTCATTTTTATATTATCATCTACAAGAGTAGCATCATTTACAACAATCCTTTTTTACTCTTTAATTGAGCCTAAACCATTTAAATAACTCTCTACATTGATATATGTAATTCCATCGACACTACTGTTTTCACCACTATATATTACATATTTCCCCTTTATTTCACCATATCTATGCTCAATTAACTCACACTTCTTCTTGTCTATAAGATGCCTATACTGCATTGGATCTATAATGCTACTATGCTTTATCTCATAGATTTCACAATACTCATCATCCGGATAGCAAATAATCATATCTATTTCACCAATGTCAAACTCCAGCTTAAAAACTTCAGTTTCAATCTTCTTTCTGTCTATCGCTTCCGTTGTCTCCAAAAGCACTATATCTTCTAACATACGCCCTTTTATTTCACTGAGAATTCTTTCAACCACATAGTTTCTTTCCTTTAAGGAAAGTGCTCTGAACGTAGAATCTGCAATCAAACTTTTTATTAGCGCCTGAGCCTGTGAATACCTTAGTCCCGGCTGAGTTACAACCGTCTTATATCCTGAAGAAGAAAAGGTTTTAGCACTAACAACATCAATTTCTTTAATTAAGTCCAGAAGCTGTAAGTACTCTGAAATCTCAAATGTATGAATTTCATTTAGCGCAATCTCCTGCTCTTCTTTATTCTTGATCTCCAGCATTTCTTTTAGCTTTTCAGTTATCTGTTTAACGTCAACCTTGTCTAATATATCCGTAGGATTCACCCTATCTCTTCTTAGATTATTTGCTGATAAAGATAAATCTCCAGATTTAAATTCTCGGGTTAAAACATCTAATGCGAATCTGTGATTAATATCTTCTACAACACGATTAATTGCACTGGTTAACTCTTCTCTTTCATATAGTTCTCTAAGATGTCTGAAATGGGTTCCCCTTTGGTAGCTTTTTAAAGAATGCTGAATATTCTTTGCTATTGCACTGTCAACGTATTCCCTAGTTGCTTTAGCCGTGGAAAAAGGTATATCCTCATTATACATTTTTCCACTAATACTCATTGTCCCACCATACTTAATATATTCATCTACGCTATCAATCCCCAGAACCTTACTAAACTCACGATACGGAATGAATGTTGTATGAATCATAATGCATCGATCGTATAATTGTTCATCTTCAGAAAACATAAATCCCAGCGAATCAGTTCCCGATAGTACAATCTTCATTCCACTCATCGCAAATATATCGGAAAAAAGCGCTGCTCCCTCCACAAATTCTTCTATAAGAGTAACCTCATCTATAAAAATATATCTGTAGCCTTGGCTCTCTAAGTTTCTCAGTGCCACGTTAATGTCAGAAAGATTCTTCCCTGGCATGGCCTGAATAAACGCAGTTCTTCCAAATGTTTCCTCATCCATCTCTGATATTAGTTGCTGAATCATTGTGGTCTTCCCGGTACGTCTAAGTCCATATAGAATCAAAACCTTTCCAGAATCGTCACCGTACACATAATCTTTCAGTGCATTAAAGCACTCTCTTTTCTTCTTTTTACCGGACTTTTCAGAAAACCTTGCTAGTTCATTGCCGATTCTTATGGGTAAATTGGTATCAAGAGACACATAATTCCGAACACTATCAGAGGCATAATAAGCGTATTCTCTGTCCTTTTCATTTAACAAAACCAATTGAGCCTGAAGTTCCTTTCTTTCTGCAATTGCTTCTGCTAAAGAATCCAATTCTTCATCCTTTACCCTTCTGGATCGTTGCTTGCCACATTCCGTCCATTGATAGTATGCATATGGTTTACCATTAATTCTTTTAAACGTTATACCACCTTTAGGTAGTTCCTGTATTCTATTCTTTATTCTTTCTCTTTCTGTCATTATTAATCCCATCCTGTATCAAATTCAGTATATGCTATCTTTGATACTATTTAACTTAATTAACTTTATTTTAACTTTACATTCCGAACGCGTCAAGTTAAATATTCAATTTAAAATTCCGGCTAAACTCTCCATGAGCCTCGCCGGAATTATCTAAACGTATCTAATACTTTGACTGGATTTTGCGTCATGTCATGCAAAATGCAATGAATTTCTTTTACCAGTGACAACGAATTAGTTTACCACCATTGACAGTAAAAAGAGTGGCTTCGCCACATTTATAAGATGCCATGCCGAACATGAACCTCAGAAATATTATAGCATCTCAGTAATCAGGCTATTCATCAGAATCGCTTTCGTGCGGAACAGTAATTGTTTCATCAAGTCCGCATGCATAACAAATCCGCCTGATGTAGTCAAG
>CACXFN010000228.1 GCA_902766915.1 uncultured Eubacteriales bacterium | reverse complement strand
GCAACCTTTGAATCAGTCGTTGCTGTGATTTCCAGACTATCATCCGTAAGAGTCTCTTCCATTAGCACATCCCCAATCGGAGATTGTCTGTTATTAAGCTTATTCACGCGCTCTACATTCTTATCCAACACAAAAACATCGTGCTGCTTTGCGAGCAACACGGCTGTAGTAGAACCAACATATCCAGATCCAACAACTGTAATTCTCATGGGATTATTATATCATACGTCTAATCAATTTACCATATATGATCTCTATAGTGTAAAGAAGCCCCGCCTGTCTAACCTGAGCAAGTCTATATGAAAGATAATTATCTTTTATCCTCATATTCTTCCCATATTTCTGCTCAAGGATGGTTCTGATTCTTTCCAGATTGTATATCTCTTGTTCTATAAATCTGCAGCGAGTCTCTATAGCTTTTCTTTTTTCCTGAGAAAGATTATTGTTCTTTAATAGTTTTCTCTGCTTTTTTAATCCGTGTTTAGGAAAAGAAGTGAACAGCATTGTATTACATCTAAGTTCTCTATCGCTCATATCCCTCCACGGTTCTTCGTTGATTAAATCAGACACAACTGAATTAACAAACACTTCATCCTTGCAATACCTCGCATAGTTTCTAAGGTCCCCATTCCACTTCAAATAATAGTCTTTTAAATACTTAACTAATAGTCCACGTTCCTTTAACCATGCATATAATTCCCTGTATACATACACCAGATCTCTTGGGTTTTCTCCTCGCGATGTTGAAATCGATCTGGGGTTCTTATGCTTTCTATATGTCACTAGATGACTATCTATAAAGACAATTGATTCTGCACAAGCTAAATATGTCGATGTAAAAAACAGGTCATTTATGCTAGGAGTTTCCGAAAACCACAGTTGGTTATCTTCAATCAACTTCCTCCTGAATATCTTAATATGTGGAATGTTAGATATCCTCTTTAAGAGTCCTTTAATGCCTTTTGTGGATATTGACTTATTCTTTGGCTTGAAAATCGCTCCAAACCCGCATAGCTTTTGCTTTATGTCCAACACCAAATCATAGGAATAGAACTGGCAAACCGCTATATCCGCCCCATTATTATGAATCGCATCATACATCTTGCTTATATAATTATCTGCATATACATCATCCACATCCGGAAACATCAGATATTCCCCGCGCGCATGTTTAATACCTAAATTACGTGCAGCCCCTGCGCCCTTATGTTCCTGGTACAATACGGAGATTCTGGAATCTTTCTTAGCATATTCCTCACAACACTTTAATGTATTATCCGGAGAACCATCAACTACACAAATGATTTCAATGTCCCGAAAATCCTGACGGCACATGCTATCAAGTAAGTCAACTACAAAGTCTTCACAATAATACATCGGAACTATTACAGATACTTTTATATTCTCATTTGTTTGGTTAATAGTCATAATCATAAACCTATCTTACCAAAAAATAAAACAGTGCGACAGTGTTGAGGGGGAAAGAACTGCCGCACCTGCTACCTGTATACGGATTCATACAAAAAGTATTTCCTCCCTATACAAGCGGTAGTATATATTAGCCCATGTTACTATTGTGTGACGCAACATAGGCCGATATATCTCACTTTCTTACCTATGTCACGGAGCCGTATATCGCGCTATAATTCGCCTATCCCACGGCTCCGCGAGCAGCACCCTTATTCTACAGGTGCAACAGGCTGTACGTCCGTGGACACATTATCCATGGATTCGATGATTGCATCTGCCAGAGCTTCCAATTCTGCAGCCTTGTCCTCATGGAGTGTGGACGCCAGGGACAGACGCTCATTCAGAATTGTCATATCCTTCATGTTTTCATTGATGAACTTTTCAATCAAGTCACCGGACTTGCATGCCCATGTGCCATTTTCAATGATTGCACATGTTCTGTTCTGCAGGTTCAACATTCTCATTTCATCTAAGAAATCATGCATTACAGGATAGATGTTCAGGTTATATGTTACGGATGCAAATACGATGTGGGAATACTTAAATGCATCTGAAATTAGATATGACACGTGAGTATTTGAAACGTCGCGAACGTGAACATTTGTGAATCCCTTTTCGCAAATCTTGGATGCCAGCGCCTGAGCAGCCGCTTCCGTTCCACCGTACATGGATGCATATACGATGAGCACGCCCTTCTCTTCCGGTGTATATGTGGACCAATGATTGTACTTATCGATGATATACATCAGGTCGGATCTCCATAGCAGTCCGTGAAGCGGAGCGATGATTTTAATCTTATCAAGCACGGTTGCAGCCTTGCCCAGAAGGAGCTGTACATGAGGACCATACTTTCCTACAATATTGACCAGATATCTACGAGCTTCATCAATCCAATCTCTGTCGTAGTTTACATCGTCATTCCAAAGCTTACCGTCCAGAGCGATGAAGGAACCGAATCCGTCTGCGGAGAAGAGAACTCCGTTAGTTACGTCCAATGTTACCATAGCCTCCGGCCAGTGAACCATCG
>CACXFN010000227.1 GCA_902766915.1 uncultured Eubacteriales bacterium | reverse complement strand
GGCGGTAAAGCTCAGTTCGGCGGACAGCGTTTCGGAGAAATGGAAGTCTGGGCGCTCGAAGCATACGGCGCTGCTTATACTCTCCAGGAGATCCTCACTGTTAAATCAGATGATACTATCGGACGTGTTAACACATACGAAGCTATCGTTAAAGGACAGAATGTTCCAACACCGGGCATTCCTGAATCCTTCAAGGTTCTTATCAAGGAAATGCAATCTCTGGCATTGGACGTAAGAGTCCTGGCAGAAGGAAGTGGAGAAATCGAACTTAAGGAAACTTCCGAATACGATGAGCCTACAACCATCAACGCTATGCTTAAGGGTGAAGAGAGACTGGAAGATGAGGCTACAGCCTTTGAAAGTGCCGGCTTCAGTGTGACAGACAGCGTAGATGAAGGCTTTGATAGTCTGGATGCAGTTGATACTGCAGATGTAGAGTAGAAAGGGGTTGAAAGATTTGGCTGAAAGTATAAAAAATACTGCGAGAAAGCAAAATATAAATGAACTTAACCACTTTGACTCTTTGCAGATCAAATTGGCATCACCGGAAAAAATCAGAGATTGGTCACATGGTGAGGTAACCAAGCCTGAAACCATCAACTATCGTACATTGAAACCTGAGAGAGATGGACTTTTCTGCGAAGTCATCTTTGGTCCAATGAAGGACTGGGAATGTCACTGCGGAAAGTATAAGCGCAGTAGATACAAAGGAATCGTATGCGATCGTTGTGGAGTAGACGTAACTAAGGCTAAGGTAAGACGTGAGCGTATGGGGCGCATTGAATTGGCTGCTCCCGTATCTCATATCTGGTATTTCAAAGGAATCCCTTCACGTATGGGATTGATGCTGGATATCACTCCGAGAAATCTGGAAAAGGTACTCTACTTTGCTTCATATATCGTAATCGATCCAGGCGATACTACGCTTCAGTATAAAGAGATTCTATCCGAGGTTCAGTATAGAGAGTATAAGGAAACCTTCGGTAATAGATTTAAGGCGGGCATGGGTGCTGAATCCATCAGAAAGCTTTTAGAGGACATTGATCTGGAAGCCCTCTCTGCCGAATTGAGAGAAGCCTTGGTTGAAGCCACAGGCCAGAAGAGAGTCCGCATTATCAGACGATTGGAAGTTGTGGAAGCCCTAAGACTTTCCGGTAACCGTCCTGAGTGGATGGTACTGGAAGTTGTTCCGGTAATTCCGCCTGACCTAAGACCTATGGTTCAGCTGGACGGCGGCAGATTCGCAACATCCGATTTAAATGACCTTTATAGAAGAGTAATAAATAGAAACAACAGACTGAAGAGACTTATTGAGCTGGGGGCTCCTGACATTATTGTTAGAAATGAAAAGAGAATGCTTCAGGAAGCCGTTGACTCCCTAATCGATAATGGCCGTCGTGGACGTGCCGTAACCGGTCCGGGATCAAGACCGCTTAAGTCCCTCTCAGATATGCTTAAGGGTAAGCAGGGTCGTTTCCGTCAGAACCTCCTGGGTAAGCGTGTTGACTATTCAGGACGTTCCGTAATCGTAGTAGGTCCTGAACTGAAATTCTATCAGTGCGGACTTCCTAAGAAGATGGCTCTGGAACTCTTTAAGCCATTTATCATGAAGGAACTTGTAGCTCAGGGCTACGCACATAATATTAAGAATGCCAAATCCATGGTAGAAAAGGTGAAGTCGGAAGTATGGGACGTACTTGAAGAAGTAATCAAGGAACATCCTGTAATGCTAAACCGTGCTCCGACCCTCCATAGACTGGGTATCCAGGCATTTGAGCCTGTCCTGGTAGAGGGTAAAGCTATCAAGCTCCATCCGCTGGTATGTACACCATTCAACGCCGACTTCGACGGCGACCAGATGGCTGTTCACGTACCTCTATCCGTGGAAGCTCAGGCAGAAGCCCGATTCCTGATGCTTTCTGTAAACAATATTCTGGCACCGAAGGATGGTTCACCGATTACAGCACCTACTCAGGATATGATTCTGGGTGCATACTACCTGACCTATCCGGGAACCAGAAAAATCACCTGGTTGGAAGGCGGCGAGGAACACTCCCGCTATGAAATGGATGAATTCACCAAGCCGTTAACAGGTGTATCTGACAGCATCATCGTGGAACGCATTCCTGAACCGGGTGAAGAAATCGATGCAGAAACCGGAGCATTAAAAATAAAGGCATTCACAGATTTAAGCGAAATGCTAATGGCATATCAGGAAGGAATCGTAGGCATTCACTCCAGAGTTAAGGTGAGAATGTTTGCTGATGAAAAGGACACCAGAGGACAGATGGTAGAGTCCACAGTAGGTAGATTCATCTACAACCAAGGACTGCCACAGGATCTGGGATATGTGGATAGAAAGAAAGATCCATATTCCTTGGAAGTTAACTTCCTTTGTGATAAGAAACGCCTGGGAGATATCATTGATAAGTGCTTCAGAGTACACGCCAATACCGGAACTGTAATGATGCTGGATTACATAAAGTCCATGGGATATAAGTACTCCACCAAGGCTGCAATCACAATCGGTATCGACGATATGAAGATTCCTGATTCCAAGTGGGATATTGTAAACGATGCTCAGGCAGAAGTGGATAAATGGGAACATGCCTACCGCATGGGTCGTCTATCCAATGCTGAAAGACTTGAGAAGATTACAGATATTTGGAACAGTACCACATCAAAGGTTACAGGGGAATTGATGAAATCTCTGGAACCAAGCAACAACCTGAACATCATGGCAACATCCGGTGCCCGTGGTAGCGACAAGCAGATCGGTCAAATCGGCGGTATGCGTGGACTTATGGCTACAGCTACAGGTCACACCGTAGAAATCCCAATCAAGGCCAACTTCCGTGAAGGTCTCTCCGTATTGGAATACTTTATCTCCAGTAATGGTGCGCGTAAGGGATTGGCTGATACAGCCCTTAGAACTGCTGACTCCGGATATCTAACCAGACGTCTGGTTGACGTAAGCCATAACGTAATAGTTCGCGAAATAGATTGCGGATCCGAAGACGGTGTAGAGGTAAAAGCATTCGTTTCAGGTGAAGAAACCATGAAGGTTCCTTCCAAGAAAGACAGTGAAGACGTTGCTGAAGATTTGACCAGTAGCATCACCGGAAGAATGAGCCTCTATGACATCATTGATCCTAAGACCGGAAAAACTATTGTAGGTAAATACGATAAGATTACCGCAGATGCCGTAAAGGCCATGACCAATGCCGGAATCGAAACTGTTGATACTATTAACGAAGTAATTGAATCACTGGAAAAGCGTATTGTTGGACGTATCAGTCTAAATGATATTGTGGATTCAAAGACCGGCGAAATCATAGTTGCTAAAAATGAAGAAATAAGCGACGAAGCTGCTAAGGTTATAGACGAATCAGGAATGGAATCAGTGTTCATTCGCTCCGCCATGACCTGTAAGAGTAAGTCTGGAATTTGCGCAAGATGTTACGGAAGAAACCTGGCAACAGGTGAGGAAGTAAATGTTGGTGAAGCCATCGGTATCATAGCGGCACAGTCCATCGGTGAACCGGGTACACAGCTCACCATGCGTACATTCCACACAGGCGGTGTTGCAGGTTCAGATATTACCTCCGGTCTTCCGAGAGTTGAGGAACTCTTCGAAGCACGT
>CACXFN010000226.1 GCA_902766915.1 uncultured Eubacteriales bacterium | reverse complement strand
TAATCGGAAAACAATAGCTGAAACGCTACAACAAGCAAACTGGAGAGTATTTCTATCCGATAGACGAGATAATTGGTGTAGAAAAAACTTCACACACAATCACCATAACCTTGAAGGTTTACCGATAATAGATTATAATATTGTTACATTATATGTATAAGTAGATAAATGTAAAGTACTTAATTTTTTGTATTCAAAGGAGTTTCTATGAAGTACCTACTTACTGGTGGAGCGGGATATATCGGTTCCCACACTGCTGTGGAAATGATTAATGCGGGGCATGAGATTGTCATAGTAGATAACCTTTCAAATAGTGATGAGATTGTTATAGATAGGATAGAGGAGATTACAGGGAAGCGTCTGGTGTTCTATCCATTTGATGTGGCAAATAAGGAGCAGTTAACTGAGGTTTTCGCTCAGAATCAAATAGAGGGTGTTATTCATTTTGCCGGATTAAAGGCAGTGGGTGAATCTGTTCAGATTCCAATAGAATACTATAGAAATAATTTGGATACGACCCTGACACTGTTGGAAGTTATGAGGGAATACAGTGTAAACAAGTTTGTCTTTAGTTCCTCCGCTACGGTTTACGGAGAGGAGAATAAACCTCCATACCTGGAGACTATGAAGAAGGGAAGCTGTTCAAATCCCTACGGTTGGACCAAGTCCATGATTGAGCAGATCCTGACAGATGCCGCCAATGCAGACCCGGAGCTTTCGGTGGTGCTTCTAAGATATTTTAATCCGATAGGTGCTCATGAATCTGGATTGATTGGAGAGGACCCACAGGGAATTCCGAACAATCTAATGCCTTTTGTTTCCCAGGTTGCAGTAGGTAAACTTCCTGAATTAACGGTATTTGGCGATGATTATGATACTCCTGACGGAACCTGTAGAAGGGACTATATCCACGTCGTGGATTTGGCTGTCGGCCATGTTAAAGCAATTGAATATGCATCAAAGAACAAGGGCACAGAAATCTTCAATCTAGGTACAGGTGTGCCTTACAGCGTCTTAGAAATAGTGAACACCTTCCGGGATGTAAATAATATTCCTGTTCCATTTAAAATAGGCGATAGAAGAGAAGGGGACTTGCAGGATTCCTGGGCCGACGCCACCAAGGCCAGGGAGATATTGGGCTGGGAGGCTACTCTTACATTGGAAGACATGTGCCGCGATTCCTGGAATTGGCAGAGCAAAAATCCGACCGGTTATAGGTAGATATAGGTACGCATATGATTAACATTAACATCGAACATTCCGGAATCCCTTTATTATTAGTAGAAGAGAAAAGGGATTTTGCGTATCAGAAATTCAAAGAGCTATGGGATAATTCCAAGGGACTTCAGGACATAGGTTGGGTGAATTACCCTAACTTAATTTCCGATTCCGAACTGGAGATAATAGAGAATCTGGCAAAAGGCATCAGGAGCAATTCTGATGTTCTTTTAGTATTGGGAACCGGTGGATCCTATATGGGAGCCAAAGCATTGACGGATATACTGGTTGGTGATACACGGACGGAAGTCGTTTTCTATGGATATGACTTTAGTGTGCGCCATCTAAACTATCTCCTTAAAATATTGGAAGATAAGGACTACTCCATCTGCGCCATTTCCAAATCGGGAGGGACCATGGAACCAATGGCGGCTTTCAGCCTATTAATGGAACAGCTCATAAATAGGTATGGAGAAGATGAGGCGGCTTCCCGCACTTACGTGATTACTGAGGATAAAAAAAGCGCCCTCCATGATTATGCGGAGGAGATTGACTGCCATATTGTTCATATGCCTAAGGATATAGGTGGTAGGTATTCGGTTTTTACTCCAGTGGGACTTCTTCCCCTGGCAGTACATGGTGTGAATATTCGTGAATTCGTAGAGGGTGCCAGATCATTGGCTAGCCCGGAGTCATTGTCCAGCCCGGATGGAACTGGGTTCAACCTGGATTACGCCATCTGCAGAAACATATATGGAGAAATGGGGGCCAGCCTATTTGATGGAGGGAAGGAGCCAATACCAAAGTCCATAGAAGCCTTAGAAGTATTCGACCCTTATGCTAAATACCTGGGTAATTGGTGGCAGCAGCTCTTCGGGGAAAGTGAGGGAAAGGACGGAAAGGGGATTTTTCCAACGGTCCTACTCTTCAATCGCGATCTCCACTCCATGGGGCAATTCCTCCAGGAAGGTTCCAAGACATTCTTTGAAACCATGCTGTTTCTTGGCCATCAGGAGCCCCTTGCTGAAATTCCGGAGTCTAAGATTGTTCCGGAATTGTCCAATAAGAAGTTGGCGGATATTAGTTCGTCGGTGGAGAAGGGTGTGTTGGAGATTCATAAGAAGGCCGGAATCCCGCTTATTACAATAGGTATAGAGGAAATAAGTCCAAGGGCCCTGGGGGAACTCATGTATTACTTCATGATACAATGTGCAGTGTCGGCCTTGATGCTGGGGGTGAATCCATTTAACCAACCCGGTGTGGAAGCTTATAAAATGGAAGTTAAGAAGTTGATTCGAGAAGGTTAAAAGGAGCACTTATGAGGAAGACTTTAGTTATATTGGCGGCGGGAATTGGGTCCCGATTTGGCGGTGGAATTAAGCAGTTGGAACCGGTTGGACCCAATGGTGAAATCATCATGGATTATTCCATTCATGATGCTATTGCTGCCGGTTTTAATAAAATAGTTTTCATTATTCGCCATGACATAGAGGCGGATTTCAGGGAGGTAAT
>CACXFN010000225.1 GCA_902766915.1 uncultured Eubacteriales bacterium | reverse complement strand
ATAGGGAACTATGTGGTCAGTGAGGATAATAACTGTATCGGCATAAACTGCATCAACCTTGGCATATCCCATGGAACCGCACATTGTTGCGCCTTCTTCGTCACGATTATATCCGTTTGCATTTCCGATTGGATCGCAGGAAGGTGCACCCAGGAATGCTACATCAATGTGAAGGTCACCTTGTTCAATTGCTGCTGCACGTCCGCCATGTGAACGGAATACAACGGGGAAGTCCATAAGGCCTCTGGAAATCTGCTCGGCCAGTTCTCCTCGCATGCCACTGGTTTCGATATGTGTAACCACACCATTTTTAATATGCTCAATCAAGGGTGCATGACAGCTTGCCAGGGAACTTGCGGCCAGTGTCAGGTTCTTGATTCCCATCTTTGCGATTTCCTCCATAACCATGTTGACTATGAAATCGCCATTACGGAAGTGGTGGTGGAATGAAATTGTCATTCCATCTTTTAATCCGGATTTTTCAATCGCCTCGCGAATTGACCCCAGAATCTTTACATGCTTATCGATACTTCCTTTATAGATAAGAGCATCCTCAGGATGGAAGGGACCATGATGGGAAATCTCCTTTATATGTTTGATTTTTTCAATATCCATAATTATCTCCTTCCTTACTTAGAGGCTTCTGCCAGTTCCAAGAGATACTGAGCTCTGGCTACAATAGGTTTATCAATCATCTTTCCATTAAGGGATACAACACCGGATCCGCGTGCATTAGCTTCTTCAATAGCTTCCATGATTGCACGGGCTTTTATTAAATCTTTTTCTGCCGGCATGAATACCTTATGAAGGGGTTCAATCTGACGCGGGTTTATAATACTCTTTCCGGAGAAGCCCATCTTCTTTATGAGGGTTGCCTCGGCGATGAATCCTTCTTCATTGTTGACGTCGGAGTAAACGGTATCCAGGGCATCAATTCCTGCTGCTCTGGCAGCGTTCAGTATCATTCCTCTGGCAAAGAATAATTCCGTTCCGTCGCTTCTGGTGGTCTTTAAGTCGGTAACATAGTCTTCAGCACCCAGAGCGATGCCGATTAGTCTCTTTGATGACTTGGCGATGGAGAGGGCATTAAGAACGCCTTCCGCACTTTCTATAGCAGCCATCATTCCTGTCTTTCCTACAGGGATTCCTGCTTCTTTTTCGATTCTTTCAATTTCCTTTTCGCAGTCTATTACGTCCTGTGCGGTCTCAGTCTTAGGAAGTCTGATTACGTCCGGTTGTGCGCGAACAATGGCTTCCAGGTCCTGGATTCCGATTCCACTGGAGAGGTCATTAATTCTGACTACCAGTTCCGTATCGCCGTAGTCCAAGGTGGTCAGTGCGTTATATACCAGGAAACGGGCAGCATCCTTTTCCAAATATGCTACGGAATCTTCCAGGTCAAACATGATACTGTCTGCGCCATATATTCCTGCATCTTTTATCATTCCCGGATTATTGCCGGGTACAAACATCATACTGCGTCTTAATTTCATGCCTGAGCCCTCCATTCATAATCCGTGGACTGGGCAGCTCTATAGACTGCTGTGGTTGTTCTTGCTTTAACTGTGCAGTCCAAAGCTCCCTTATCCGTAGCTTCCACTCTGGCCTTTTCAACTCCCAGTTCAGCCAGGGTATCTCTAATTACTTTTTCTATTTGCTTGCCGTATTGCTGCATAACGTTGGATGTAAGGAAGACTTCGATTCCTTCCTTATCGCTGGGTTCAATCTTGACGATGATGTCATTGGATTCAACCGTTCCGGCAGCAGCTTCAGTTATGATTTTCATTACAATCCTCCTGATAACTATAGATTAGAGCTTGGCTTCCAATCTTTCTCTTACAGCTTTAATGAATCCTTCTGTATTAACTGCAGTAGGTGTTCCTTCTTCAACCAGACCGATTAAGTCCTTGGTCATGATGCCTTCGTTTAATGTTTCGACACAGGCTTCTTCAATCTTTTCACCGAAGGAGGTGAGATCGGTAAGTCCGTCCAGTTCGCCTCTCTTCTTAAGTGCGCCGCTCCATGCATAGATAGTTGCCATGGGGTTGGTGGAAGTTTCTTCTCCGTCCAGATATTTGTAATAATGTCTGGTTACTGTGCCGTGTGCTGCTTCGAATTCGAAGTTTCCGTCCGGGCTAACTAGGACGGATGTCATCATGGCCAGGGATCCGAATGCTGTGGAAACCATGTCGCTCATTACGTCGCCATCATAGTTCTTTAGAGCCCAGATGAAGCCGCCCTTGGAACGGATAACTCTGGCAACAGCATCGTCAATCAATGTATAGAAGTATTCCAATCCAAGCTTTTCGAATTCTTCCTTATATTCCTTCTCATAGATATCCTGGAAGATATTGCGGAAGTTCATATCGTATTTCTTGGAGATTGTGTCCTTGGCTGAGAACCAAAGGTCCTGCTTGGTGTTGATCGCATATTTGAAGCAGGCGTGAGCAAAGGATTCTATGGAAGTATCTTTATTGTAGATTCCCTGAAGGATGCCCGGGCATTCGAAGTCATAAACGGTTTCATGGAATGTTGCTCCGTTTTCACCCGTGAAGATGAGTTCTGCTTTTCCTTTTTCAGGTACGCGATATTCAGTTCCCTTATAGAGGTCGCCATATGCGTGACGAGCGATTGTAATTGGGAGCTCCCAGTTCTTAACTACAGGCTTGATGCTGTCGATTATGATAGGTGCGCGGAATACTGTTCCGTCCAGGATTGCACGGATTGTTCCGTTAGGGCTCTTCCACATTTCGTGGAGGCTGTATTCTTCCATGCGCTGTGCGTTTGGAGTGATTGTTGCGCACTTAACGCCAACGCCGTATTTCTTTATAGCTTCGCCTGCATCCTTTGTTACCTGGTCAGATGTCTCATCTCTGTGCTTTAGTCCCAAGTCATAGTATTCTGTCTTTAAATCAACAAAGGGAGTGATGAGCTCGTCTTTAATCATCTGCCAGATGATTCTGGTCATTT
>CACXFN010000224.1 GCA_902766915.1 uncultured Eubacteriales bacterium | reverse complement strand
TGGGACTCAGAAAATAGTATTAGAAATAGCGAGGCAATGCCCTCGCTATTTTCGATAATGGCATTTGGCCGTCGCCATCAAAATGCAAACGCATATCTTTGATGGATGAGGGTAAATGCAAAAGAAGTCGTTAATGCCATAGAAGAATTGAAGTGAATTGAATAAACAGGAAGGAGTTGTTTATTAAGAATGGCAAGATTTGAAGATTACAGAACTTTTAAGACAGCAGTGGGAGGAAGACTTCTTCAGCTGGAAATCGGAAACGTTGCAGAGCAGGCAAATGGTCAGTGTTGGGTTAGATACGGTGATTCCGTAGTTAACGTAACAGCATGTGCATCAAAGGAAGCAAGAGCAGATATTGACTTCCTGCCACTATCCTGCGAATACGAAGAAAAGATGTATGCATTCGGAAAGATTCCGGGCGGATTCATTAAGAGAGAAGGTCGTCCCAGTGAGAAGGCAACACTTAGTTCCCGTCTCATGGATAGACCCCTTAGACCGCTATTCCCAAAGAGCTATCACAACGACATAGTAGTTGTTGCAACAGTATTATCTGTTGACCTGGATTGTGAAACTGACATCATGGCTATGATTGGATCCTCTGTAGCGTTGGCTACATCCGATATTCCATGGGAAGGACCTACAGGTTCAGTTAGAGTTGGTAGAGTAGATGGAAACTTCATTATCAACCCAACCCTGGCTCAGAGAGAAAAGTCAGACATAAACCTCACAGTTGCAGGTACAAAGGAAGCTATAATGATGGTAGAAGCTGGCGCTCAGGAAGTTCCTGAAGACGTAATGCTTGATGCTATTTTCTTTGGTCACGAAGAGATTAAGAAGATTGTTGAATTCATAGAGGAAGTTGTTGCTGAAGTCGGAAAGCCTAAACAGGAAATCGTTGAAAAGGAACTACCAGAAGGCATGGAAGAAGCGGTTAAGGCATACGGCGAACAGAAGATGATCGATGCTATCCATACAGTTGAGAAGCAGGAACGCCTTGCCAATATGGATGCTGTTGAGAAGGACGTAAAAGAACATTTTGCTGAGGAATATCCGGATAATATTGCAGATATTTCCGGCATTATGTACACGATTAAAAAGGAAAATGTAAGAAAGATGATCTTGGATGAGGGCATCCGTCCCGATAACCGTAAGGTCACTGAAATCAGACCCGTATGGTGTGAAACCGGAGTTCTCCCCAGAGTACACGGAACAGGACTTTTCAAGCGTGGTCAGACACAGGCACTTTCTGCCTGCACATTGGCTCCTCTTTCAGAGATGCAGACAATCGATGGAATAACTGAGCAGACAGAAAAGCGCTATATGCATCATTACAATTTCCCGGGATATTCCACAGGTGAGGCAAAAGCTCCCAGAAGCGCAAGCCGTAGAGAAATCGGACACGGCGCACTGGCAGAGAGAGCACTTCTACCGGTACTACCTTCCGAAGAGGAATTCCCATATGCAATCAGAGTGGTATCAGAAATAATGAGCTCCAACGGTTCCAGTTCCATGGCTTCCACATGTGGATCAACGCTGGCACTTATGGATGCAGGTGTTCCCATTAAGCGTCCGGTAGCAGGAATCGCTATGGGTCTCATTGAAAGAGTTAATGAAGATGGAACCAGCGATATGGTAGTGCTTTCCGATATCCAGGGTATGGAAGACTTCCTGGGTGACATGGACTTCAAGGTAACAGGAACAGAAGTCGGTGTAACAGCACTTCAGATGGATATCAAGGTCCATGGTCTTTCGAGAGAAATCCTCCAGCAGGCTCTTTCCCAAGCAAAAGAAGGCCGTATGCATATCATGAACATCATGCTTGAGGAAATAGCGGCACCTAGAACAGAACTTTCTCAGTATGCACCAAGAAGCATGTCCATGAAGATAGATCCTGATAAGATTAGAGTAGTCATCGGTAAGGGTGGCGAAACAATCAACAGAATCATCGCCGAAACAGGAGCAAAGATTGATATCGATGACAGTGGTTTGGTAACAATCTATAGCGTTGATATGGAAGGTGCAGAGGCTGCAAAGAAGGAAATCGACATTCTAACTAAGGATGTGGAAGTAGGGGAAGTTTACGAAGGAACCGTGACAAGAATTATGAACTTTGGTGCCTTTATCGAGATTCTTCCCGGTAAAGAAGGTCTCCTTCACATTTCCAAGATGGCAAAGGAACGCGTAGAAAAGGTTGAAGACGTAATGAATGTTGGAGATACAGTAATCGTAAAGGTTGCA
>CACXFN010000223.1 GCA_902766915.1 uncultured Eubacteriales bacterium | reverse complement strand
CAACTTATATGGTGGGTATCGTCAAGTGGTTAAGACCCAGGGTTGTGGCTCCTGTATACGTGGGTTCGAATCCCACTACCCACCCCAGTCAGGGCGACATAGCCAAGTGGTAAGGCAGAGGTCTGCAAAACCTTTATTCCCCGGTTCAAATCCGGGTGTCGCCTCCATATCCGATGGGGTATCGCCAAGCGGTAAGGCAACGGATTCTGATTCCGTCATTCGCAGGTTCGAATCCTGCTACCCTAGCCAAAAGGGACGGTTCCCAATAGCGGAACCGTCTTTATTTTTTATCATTAGGAGAAAACATGCAAGCACCTAATCCTATTGCATTTACAATATTCGGATTAGAAGTTCGCTGGTACGGAATACTGGTCGGCTTAGGTTTCATGTTAGGAATTCTAATAAGCTATCTTAGAGCCCCTAAAATGAAAATTAATCCAGATCATGTTCTGGACTTCTGTATCTTCATGATCCCCTTTTCCATCATCGGCGCACGGCTTTATTATGTTATTTTCCAATGGGAATATTACGCCGGTGATATAAAAAAAATCCTTGATATTAGATCCGGTGGTTTGGCCATTCACGGAGGCCTTATCGTTGGAATAATCGTTTGTATACTCGTCTGTAAGTATCATAAGATTAAGGTTTTTGATATGCTTGATCTTATGTTTCCTCAGGTGGCTTTAGGTCAGGCAATAGGACGCTGGGGCAATTTCTTTAATTCTGAAGCACATGGAGGGCCCACTGATTTACCCTGGGGAATCATGGTTGACGGAGTAAAGGTACATCCGACTTTTTTATATGAATCAATTTGGTGTTTCCTTCTTTTCTTATTTCTTTTGTTCATGAGCAGGAATAAGAAGTTTTCGGGGCAGATATTCCTTCTTTATGGCATGCTTTATTCCATAGAAAGATTTTTAGTAGAATCCTTAAGAACCGATAGCCTTATGATTGGTCCATTTAAACAGGCACAGGTATTGAGTCTATGTGTCATTGTTTTCTGCTTGGTACTTTACATCTATCTAAATAAAAACAATAAAAACACACCAACCAATGAATCCAAAGAAGAAACCAAATAAGTGTTTAACAAACAATCCTTAAATGATATAATCCTAAATGCAAACAGATATAATTTTCAGAGGAGATTTAATATATGAAACTAGGAATCGTCGGTCTTCCAAACGTTGGTAAAAGCACTCTATTCAATGCTATTACAAAGGCCGGAGCCGAAGCTGCCAATTATCCATTTTGCACCATAGAGCCCAATATTGGGGTTGTTACAGTCCCCGATAAACGCATCGACACTTTGCATGAAGTGTATAATTCAAAGAAAACCATTTATGCCACCATTGAGTTTTGTGATATTGCCGGTTTAGTTAAAGGCGCATCAAAGGGTGAAGGCCTGGGCAATAAATTTCTTGGACACATTCGCGAGGTTGCTGCCATACTTCATGTGGTTCGTGGGTTTAAAAACGATAATATCGTTCACGTTTCCGGAAAAATCGACCCCATTGAGGATATTGATACAATCAATACAGAGCTAATCCTGGCGGATATGGAACACCTGGAAAAACGTATAGCCAAAACCACAAAAAACTTAAAGGGAGATAAATCCCTAACCAAAGAATTAGAGCTTTTAAATAGAATTAATGACCACCTTGCAGATGGAAAGTCCGCCAGAGCGATGGACTTTGATGAAGATGAACTTGCCATGGTTAAGAGCTTTGAGCTTCTCTCATTTAAGCCGATAATCTATGTAGTCAATGTTTCCGAAGAGGATGCAAAAGACGACGGTTCAAATCCTATGGTTAACCAGGTTCGCGAATTTGCTGCCACAGAGGGAGCTGAGGTTGTCGTCATATGTGCTGAAATAGAACAGGAAATATCCGAATTGGAGCCAGATGAAAAGGCCCTCTTTTTAGAGGACCTGGGTGTTTCTGAATCCGGTTTGGATAAACTGGTAAAGGCATCTTATAAACTACTTAATCTTATTTCCTTCCTTACTGCTGGCGAAGATGAATGTCGCGCATGGACCATCAAGGATGGTACCAAAGCACCTCAGGCAGCCGGTAAAATCCATACAGACTTTGAAAGGGGCTTCATACGCGCAGAAACAATTGCCTACGATAAACTTATGGAATGCGACGGAAGCCTAGCCAAAGCCCGTGAAAAAGGTTTTATTCGCTCTGAAGGAAAAGAATATTTAGTTAAGGATGGAGATGTTATGAATTTCCTTTTTAACGTTTAAATCTAACGTATAGTTCCTATTAAATAAGACTTAATCGCAATAGACAGATTCTCTAAAAACTGAGTATCAGTGGCATGAGGATCTGTTTTTTCGTGAATTTTTGATATTCTATATCTAACAGTATTCCTATGACAGACCAGTTTCTCTGCAACCATGTCATAATCCCCATCACTAAGAACATATTCTATAGCCGTATCAAGTTGCTCTCTATTCATGGCTTTTAGATATCTGTTCATGAAAGCCACATTCTCAGGCAAATCCCTATGAGGAATAAGCAATTTGTAAATTCCGATGTTCTCGTAATCGAGTTTACTCTTTTGCTCAATCCTTGCTGCTATATAGGCACTGCGACATTCTCTAAATCCCCTATCCAGGTGTTCAAATGTAGATTGAGAAGAACTGGATACTATTATTAATTCGTCCTTTGATTCAACAGAACCCAGTATTTCATCGATGATTGCATCTCTTCTTTCTGTTTTGATTTCATCCATAGATACGATCACGATAATACCGTCTCTAAAAGCAATCAAACTGGTTACTGCATCTTCATCAAATCCATCGCTACTATTATAACTACGGGCTATTTTGCCGGGACTAAAGTCCGAATACTCCTGGGGTGCCCAAATATATGATACTGTACACTGCCTTCTAAAATCAGGATTGATAGATTTTGCAATCTGTTCTATTTCAGAGGTCTTTAGTACACCACGCAGCATTTG
>CACXFN010000222.1 GCA_902766915.1 uncultured Eubacteriales bacterium | reverse complement strand
TTGCCTTTTTTAATGAACTTGATACCTTTGCTAAGGTTAGAGGGTTGGATTCTGAGCGCATGATTAAAGGAGTGTGTATGGATCCACGTATTGGTGATTGGTATAATATCCCCGGGCCTGGTTTTGGCGGAAATTGCTTGCCTAAAGACACGCGTCAATTGGTCGCAGATTTTGATTCTGTTCCTGAATTTCTAATTCGCGCGGCATTAGAAGAGAACGAGGTTAGGAAGGAATTCACTCAGGAGGAATAGGGATTTCTGTTATATGAATTCTATATAACAATTCTATATAACTATGAAAATTTTAAATGATAAAAGTAACTCGGCTTAGAGTTTATTTTTATATTTTGAAGAGTTATTAGTTTCTGGATACGTTGACATGATTGATAATAGAGTAGTTGCAGCAAAAGAGAATATGGAGAATGCAACAGGCGAACCACGTGTTTCTTTTTATACCTTGGGCTGTAAGGTGAACCAATATGAGACGGAAGCGCTTAGGGAAAAGTTTGCTGCTGCGGGGTATAGGGTAGATAGTTCTGTTGCAGATGAGAATCAGAAAGAAAGCGTAGCCGCTGCGGACGTCTTTATTATAAATACATGCACGGTTACTAATCTGGCTGACCGAAAATCCCGTCAATATATACGAAGAGCCAAGAGAGAAAACCCTGAGGCGCTGATAGTTGTAACCGGTTGTTATGCGCAGATAGATCCGGAGGCAGTTGCTGCAATCGAAGGCGTGGACCTGATTGTGGGGACCAATGAGAAACAAAATATTGTTTCTTATGTAGGGGATTTATTGGATGACAGGGGCGTATCGCGCCATGTCCTCAGCTATGATGAAATAAATGATTACTGTTCCGATGGAATAGTACATGCGATTGAGTCCCGAACCAGAGCCTATGTAAAAATCCAAGAAGGCTGTAACCGTTTCTGCACATACTGCATCATACCATATGCCAGGGGCAAGGTGAGAAGTCGTGACGAGGCTGAGATACTGGAAGAAGTTCGCGGCCTTGTAGAGGCAGGCTTTAAGGAGATAGTTCTGACTGGGATAAATACTGCGCTCTATGGGGCGGAGCACAATGTGCAAACAGAAATCTTAGGAGTTGGGAATAATACGCAAGAAGTATTTGAAAAAGAAAAAAGGCATTTTGGATTAAGTCAGCTATTAAAGAAAATAGATGACATTCCTGGGAATTTCCGAATTAGACTGAGCTCGTTGGAACCAACTGTAGTGAGCCCTGAAGACGTTGAAAGTATATTAGACAGTAAAAGGCTTTGTCCACATTTACACCTATCTATTCAGAGTGGCTCGGACAACGTCCTTCGAATGATGAATAGGAGATATACCAGGTCGGAGTATTTGGATATAGTCAAACTATTGCGGAACTCAGGTGTTAATAGAAGTTCAGATGAAAGTCTTTTTGGAATTACGACTGATATAATCGTAGGCTTTCCCGGTGAAACGGAAGAGGATTTTTTGGACACACTTGACCTGGTCAGAAACGCTGGATTCAGCAAGGTTCATGTTTTCCGCTATTCTCCAAGAAAGGGAACCAAAGCTGCGGAAATGCCTAACCAGGTTTCAGGGAAGGTGAAAGCAAAGCGAGCGGAAGTTTTGATGGAGGAGGCTGAGAAGGCTGCGAATGCTTTTATGGAATCCATGATTGGTTCGGAGGTCCGCGTATTGATAGAAGAGCGTGTGCAGGAACTTGGTGACGAATCTGTTCCGCAATTTGAGGGTAGTACGAAAATCGGAACAGTTTTTGGCGAAAATACGACTTTGCGGAACAGTTTTGTGGGGTATTCGGATAATTATGTGAGAGTTTATGTGCCGATTGATGATGTCGATTGTGCTGGAAACAAAACCGTTGGCGGTGTACCTGACGACGGCGTACCTGACTACGATGCACCTGACGGCGATGCACCGGGGAATTGGCCCTTAAATGAATATGTAAAGGTTAAGGTGACCAGTCTTTATAAAGATGGAGTAATTGGGCAAATAATGATATGATATATAGGGCTTAATGCAATATGGAAGGAGAAGGATATGGCGGATTGTATTTTTTGTATGATTGCGAATCATGAGATTCCTACGGAGCCGGTGTATGAGGATGATTTAATGATTGCGTTTAATGATTTGGAGCCACAGGCGCCGGTGCATGTGCTGGCTATTCCTAAGAAGCATATTGAGTCGCTAGATG
>CACXFN010000221.1 GCA_902766915.1 uncultured Eubacteriales bacterium | reverse complement strand
TCATATATTTCCTTAAGGGTATCCCTAATCATGGTACACATTTCACCGGCCTGAGCAGCTGTTGCAGTTTTACCTGTGCCAATTGCCCAAATGGGTTCATAGGCAATAACCATTGATTCTACTCTATCCTCGGAAAGATCAGCCAGGTCTCTCTCCAACTGGTATTTAACTACCTCCTGTGCTCGCCCCTCTTCTCTCTCCGCTAGGTTCTCGCCAACACATAGAATAGGGATAATCTGACTATCCCAGAACATATGCTTTAGCTTATTGTTAATGGCTTCATCAGTTTCATTAAAGTACTGACGTCTTTCAGAATGACCTATAATACAATAGTCAACAGGTATCTCCATTAACATTGCAAGGGAAATCTCACCTGTATATGCACCCTCATCTGCAAAATGAACATTCTGAGCTCCCAGAAACAAATCTGTGCCCTTAATTGCTTTTCTAAGTTCTGAGAGCTGTGTAAAAGGTGCGCAGATAGCAGCGTCCAGGTTTTCAGTATCTCTATAGAGCTGGCAAAACTTTTTAACAAACTCAACCGCCTCTTTAGTGGTTTTATACATCTTCCAGTTCCCAGCAATTAGTGGTCTTCTTGGCATTATAGTCACCTGGGTATATTGAACGCGATTAGTTCTCACCCTTTCCTTTCTTTAATTATATGATATTACTGATTCAAATCTTGAATAACTGCTATGCCCGGAAGATTCTTTCCTTCTAAAAACTCTAAAGATGCTCCACCACCGGTACTGATGTGCGTCACTTTGTCTGCAAATCCAAATTGTTCAATTGCAGCAGCCGAGTCGCCCCCTCCAATTATGCTGGTGCAGGATGAATCCGCTAATGCCTGGGCAACTGCCTTTGTTCCCAATGCGAAGTTTGACATTTCAAAGACACCCATTGGGCCATTCCAAACCACAGTCTTTGCTTCCTTGATGCATTCTGCGAAAAGCTCTATGGACTTTGGTCCAATATCCATTCCCATCATATCTACAGGAATATCCTCTCTATCAACAGTCCTGGTTTCAGCATCGTTATTAAATTCAGAAGCACAAACTGTATCAACGGGAAGCAAGAGATTTACTCCCTTTGTTTTTGCCTTTTCAATGAGCTTAGATGCAACTTCCACATGCTCTTCATCCAGAATGGATTTTCCGATTTCCAGTCCCATTGCTTTAAAGAATGTGAACATCATGCCTCCACCTATTATGAGACTATCTACCTTTTCCAGGAGATTCTCAATTACCAAAATCTTATCTGCAACCTTGGCACCTCCCATAATGGCAACAAAGGGTCTTTCGGGATTAGATACTGCATCACCAAGGAATTTTACTTCCTTTTCAATCAGAAAACCTGAGACTGCAGGTAGATAATCTGCAACTCCTGCTGTGGATGCATGCGCCCTATGGGCTGTACCAAAGGCCTCTTGAACAAAGACATCTCCCAGGGATGCCAATGCCTTAGAAAAATCAGGATCATTCTTTTCCTCTTCCTTCCTAAACCTGAGGTTTTCCAACAGAGCTATATCTCCGGGCTCAAGTTTATCTATGGCATCAACAACTCCTTCATCTACCACATCATCAGAGGCAGCAAACATAATTGGCATATCCAATAAATCGGAAAGACGAACTGCAACGGGAGCCAAAGAGAATTCTTCTTTGGGTTCGCCCTTTGGTCTTCCTAAATGGGACATAAGAATAACCTTGGCTCCATGTTCAGATAAATACTGTATTGTAGGAAGAGCAGCTTTTATACGTGTGTCATCCGTAATCATGCACTCCTCATCCAAGGGAACGTTAAAGTCACATCTAACCAAGGCACGCTTTCCGTTCCAATCAATATCTTTTATTGTTTTTTTCATGTTATTATCACCACTTTAAAATAGCTATGGGATTGTTAATTACTAATTGATTATTTTTTCGCAGTCTTTTTAGCCGGCTTCTTGGCAGGCTTCTTAACTGCCTTATGGTCAACTTTATACATATGCTTTATCATTTCAAGAATCTTGGCTGAATAACCATATTCGTTGTCATAATAAGCAATGAGCTTGAAGAATTTTTCGTTTAATTCTACGCCTTCTTTGGCATCAAAGATTGATGTATGAGGATCACCAACAAAATCCAAAGACACAACTTCATCTTCAACATATTCCAGAACACCCTTCATATATGTTTCTGATGCTTCTTTCATAGCTGCGCAGATTTCTGCATATGTTGTTGGCTTGTCCAATACTACATTTAAGTCAACAATAGATACATCAGCAGTTGGAACACGATAGGAGATTCCCGTCATCTTTCCCTGCAAATCCGGAATAACTAAGCCTACAGCCTTTGCTGCACCTGTGGTGGATGGAATGATGTTTCCGAATACAGAACGTCCGGTTCTCCAATCCTTCATGGAACGGGCATCTACAACCTTCTGCTTGGCAGTGGCTGAGTGAATGGTTGCCATTAGACCTTCATTGATTCCAAATTTATCGTTAAGAACCTTACACATGGGAGCCAAACAGTTAGTAGTACAGGATGCATTGGAAACAACCTGCATTTCTTTTTTATACTCTTTATGGTTAACGCCGAAAACAAAGGTCGGTGTTTCCTTATCCTTTGCTGGAGCGGAAATGATTACTTTCTTAGCTCCAGCATAGGTTATGTGATCCATTGCTGTTTCAGTGGTTACATATGCACCTGTACATTCAACAACATATTCAACACCAACTTTTTTCCAGTTAATTTTTTTAGCATCTTCTTCGCTAAATACCGGAACTTTCTTTCCGTCGATTAAAAGTCCACCTTTATATTTGTCTAAGGGCTTAGGGAATCTACCGAATGTAGAATCATACTTAAGCATATAGACTAAATAATCCAAATCGGCATTCCTGATATTAATACCTGCGATTTGAATCTTGGGATCGTTCATTGCCGCCCTGATTACCACGCGGGCAATTCTACCAAATCCACTTATACCTACTTTAATTGCCATAATTTAAACCTCCATGACTCTAAAAATATGAATTAAAGTTTATTTATTTTATGACCAATGGTCTTAAAATCTTTTTCTTTTCGAAGAAGGAAGTATTCCGATGGCTTCCCGATACTTAGCTACGGTTCTTCTGGAAATATCGATTCCCTCCTCATTTAGCAAATCCATTATTCTCTGATCGCTAAATGGTTTTTTCGAATCTTCCCTACCAACTATTTCTTTTATTTTTGCCTTTATACTATTGGAGGAAAGATCTTCACCACCTTCGGATTTGACGCCGCTTGTAAAGAAATATTTCATTTCCAGAACGCCTCTACCTGTCTGCATGTATTTCCCATTGATGGCTCTGCTTACAGTTGACTCATGCACACCCACTGAATCAGCAATCTGTTTCAATGTAAGTGGCTTCAAAAAATGTTCGCCCTTATCGAAGTATTCCCTTTGATAATCAACTATTGCAGTAGCAACCTTTATAATGGTTTGTTTTCTCTGTTCAATGCTTCTAATAAGCCATACTGCAGAGTTCATCCTGTCATTTAGATATTTTCCAAGTTCAGGATCCTCCTTCACCTTGCCTTTTATGGAATCATAATATGAGCTCACCATCAATGTAGGCGTCCCGGCATCATATGTTGATACATTGTAATTATCTTCATCTTTAGAGATTACAACATCAGGAATTACATATTTAACAGTTCTGTCTGAGTCGTAAGCTCTTCCGGGTTTTGGTTCCAGTTGTTTTATGAGATCAGTAATTCTCTGCACCTCAGACTCCGTTTTTCCAATCTTCTTGGCTATTACAGAAATCTTATTTGAGGCGATATCTTCCAGATGTTCGCAAATCACCTTCTCAAGCTCATTATTTAGCTCATTCTTTTGTTTCAGCTGAATCATCAAGGATTCGCACAAGGACCTGGCACCTACTCCCGGTGGGTCAAAGGTTTGAATGACATCCAGAGTTTCCTCCACTAATGATAATTCGCAATCCATAGATGCGGCAACTTCTTCAATTCCTATTGCCAGATAACCGTTATCATCTATATTATGAATCAAAAACCTTCCGACTTCTGCATGATCCTCATCTATATCTACAAACTGTAATTGTAGAAGAAGATGCTCAATCAAGCTATATCGGAAGGACACATATTTCTCGTACGAAAAGTCTTCTTGGTTATCACTGTTTTCCCACTGTCTGCTATTATCATATTTATTAAGGTCATAATTGGCTTCCGCCACATTATCCCTTAAATCATCAATATCTATATCATCTATATTATAGGCCTTGGGTTCCTCTTCTTTCTCCGAGTCGCTTTCTTCTCTATCTATTTCCAAAAGAGGATTTTCCAGGAGCTCATTCTTTATATATTCATTTAATTCCTCATTATTGTACTGCAATATCTGGATGGCTTGGATGAGTTCCGGAGTCATCGATAATTTTTGATTCTGTTCAATTGTCAATTCATATCCTAAACTCATGCAAATATTGTACCACGCATGATTTTTATATGCAATTATTGAAGTATTGGGTGTTTTCATATATAATTATTCCATTCGATTTCAAGGAATCAATAACCCATCTTTAAACGGAGGAATATATATGAAAAATATCAGATTAGCTTTCCTAGGTCTAGGCACTGTAGGCGGCGGTTCATACCAGATTCTTCAAATGAATAAGGAATTGATTGAGAACCGCACAGGCTGTACATTCCAAGTAACTAAGGTTCTGGAAATGAACGAACAGCGTTTGATAGATTTAGGATTGGATCCATCTATAGCTGTAACCGATCCGGCTTTAATCTACGAAGCAGATGACGTTGATATTGTAATCGAGGCTCTGGGCGGTATTGATTTCCCAGGAGATATAATGGTTAAATCCCTGGAACACGGCAAACATGTGGTTTCCCCAAATAAAGCCGCTATAGCACACAATTTCGGTAGGCTTCAGGAAGCTGCCATTAAAGGTAACGCCATGTTCAGGTTCGAGGCTTCTGTTGGTGGCGGAATCCCTGCCCTAACATCCATTCAAGAAGCTCTATCCGCCAATGAGTTCACTGAGGTTATGGGTATAGTTAATGGGACAACCAACTATATTCTCACCAAGATGAGTGAAGAAGGTTGGACCTACGATGAAGCATTGGAAGATGCTCAAGCAAGGGGCTTTGCTGAACAGGATCCAACGGCAGACGTGGAAGGAATTGATGCAGCAAATAAATTGTCTATTCTAATGAGTCTTTGCTTCGGGATCTAC
>CACXFN010000220.1 GCA_902766915.1 uncultured Eubacteriales bacterium | reverse complement strand
GGAAATTATCGTAGATTATCTGGGACATCAGTATGTGATCGAGATGAAGATCTGGCGAGGGGACACTTATAATAAGAGGGGAGAAAAACAGCTCAAGGACTACTTGGAGTACTACCATTTGGATAAGGGGTGGATGGTCAGTTTCTGCTTTAACAAGAATAAACAGGTCGGTATGCATGAGGTAAAGCTAGGCTGTAAGACAATCGTTGAAGGCGTGGTGTGAATGGTAATTGACAGGCACCACTGTCAGAAAAAATCCTAATGATTTTGCGGAAACTGCCGATAAATAATTAAGGGTTTTGTTAGCATAGTTTTATAGAATTGCATGGATGCAAGGGATGAAGTAGGGATGCTGTTGCAGAAATGCAACGGCATTTTTATATGGAAGAGATTTGAGCCTTAAGTGCAGGCCTTAAAAAACAGAGTGGTAATGGAGTAGAGGATGTTTTTTTCTAATAGTATCAATCTTTACAGTAAGGAGGCGCTATATTTGTGTCTTTGGATGGTTTTAGCTACTTTTTCGAGCACATCTTATTATAGGTGGAATACAGAAAACGATTAAAGCCATAGATGGTATGCTTGCATGTATCATACGAGCGGATTCGTCAAATCATGATTAACATCGGATTGATTCCCTGCGATGAAACGGGCACGAGGGCAGAAGGAAAAATGTGCTTGGTTCACGGTGCTTTTGGTTCCCTATTTACCTTTCTTGCTATCAGCAAAAGGCGCAGGTAGAACGGGATGGAAGAGGCTAGAGTCCTGCCTTCTTACCATGGCATTATGGTGCTCGACTGCTGGAGCTCCTACTGGAAGTATCGGATAAGATTCATGCCGTGCGCTGTGCCCGGCTTCTGCGGGAACTGAACGGAGCGATGGAATACCATCCGGAGCAGGCATGGGCGGCACGCTTCAAAAGGTTGCTCCATGACATGAAAAAGGTCAAGGACAAGGCAATTTCCAATGGAAAAGAAGAAGTCAGCTACTAACACCTGCATAAGTTTGACCATGAGTATGATGAAATCCTGAAAATCGCCAACGAGGAAAATCCAGTGCCCCCCAAAAGCGCAAAAAAGTGCGGCTGCCGAAAGAAAGGCAAGGTTTTAAGGCTGAGCTGTCAACTGGGGAATTTTAAGACATCAGTCTGCCTGTTTTTAAGGGAGTTCCCTGTATCGTTTGACAACAACCAGGCGGAGCGGGACATTCGCATGGTAAAAGTAAAACCTAAATGTCTTAGTGCTTTTGAAACACGGAAGTCGTAAAGTAATACCTTACCATCATGAGTTATGTAGGAACCGCTAGCAAGCATGGGAATGATGTCTTTACGGTCAATCGAAAAGAACTGGATGGTAATGCAGACATCATATTTGCTTAAGCGGGGCCAGAACGGTTACAATGGGAAAATATGAAGGAGGACATCATTTTCTTCTATGAGAAATGTAATATTATACGGATTGGGAAAGTCGGCTAGTAGATATTTGGAAAGAATAGAGAAGGATTGGAGTATTATTGCTGTAAGTGATAGCTTTACAACATACCAAGAATGGAATGGGTATAGATTTGTTTCCCCTGAGAATATAAAATATTTATCTTTTGATTATATTATTGTTTCGAGTAGTATGTATTTTAATGATATATCAGATTATTTGGAACAACTTGGCATTGAAAAGGAGTACATAGTTCAAGGTTGGTACAAAGAAGTGTCTGAGCTTTCATATTGGCAAGATACTTTAAAAAGGGAAAGAAGATTTGAAAATAATCATTATAGAGAATTGATGCTTTCGTTAGCTCAAGAGAGTGATGATGAATTTCTAAGGGGCAAAATTGTTGCTGATTTTGGTTGTGGTCCTAGGGGCAGTTTGGCGTGGACTGATGCACCTCTTATAAAAATTGGAATTGATGTTTTGATACCTGAGTATATAAAAATCAATGATTTAACTAAGCATGGAATGCTGTATGTTACTGCAGTTGAAGATGTTATTCCTATACCCGACCAATATGTTGATTACTTGATTGCACTTGAAGTTTTAGATCGTGTGAATAACATAAAAACAACAATAAAGGAAATCTCAAGGATATTAAAAGTGGATGGTATATTGTTGGGATGTTTCCCATTAAATGAGCCACAACATTACGATGATGGACAAACCTATAGTTTTGATGAAAGTGTGATTAGTTTATTAATAGAAGATTATGACATTATTTCTGTTAGGATAGCTGAAAGATCCCAATCATATGGTGGAAAATTAGATCCTTATTATAATATGATACATAAAGCGTATGTGACTCATTTAAATGCAGGGCAGATGGGATTTATGTGGTTTAAAGCAAGAAGAAAATGATGGATAAATATATACTGCTTATATTATATTGGGCTTTTTGAATGAGTATATAATATGCTGTATAGTTAAAATGGGTGGGATTTATCTTTGGGCGATTGGAGGCATATTATCAATGTATCAAATGGTGAAGGCACAGGATCAACCAATAAAAGTGAAGTGTTTATCTGTGGTTGGCGATAAGGTGTATTTATTTCCTGAAATGTTTAATCAGTTATATTTGTTGAACTTATGTGAAAGGAGTTTGGTATCTCTAGGTAGAATCCCTTGGGAGAATGCAAATGATGTAAGGTTGATAGAAAAAATTGTGAGAATTGGGAACAAATTGTGTTTTATACCTTTTAATGCTGTTTTTCTTACTATATATGATATGCGGTTAAAACAGTTCGAGAAGATAGATATTCGAGATAATGGTAGGATTAGAGGATCATTTATAGATGGATTTGCTGACGAACAAAATCTATTTATTATTGGTGGTACAGCAAAGGTAATTATACAATTAGACACCACGAACTATAAAGTAAGATTTTTTGATAAGTGGGTTATGGATGCAGACAAATTTGTGTTTGATAAAACTGATAGTTATTTTAGAAGTCAAGGTGTTAAGGTTAATGATTATTATATAACACCATTTTGCAATGCTAACGCCATTATGAAATTTAATTATCATACTATGGAGTTTAGTATTATTTGTATAGGTTCCGATAATAATGGTTATTCAGGGATCGTATGTTGTGGAAGCGATTATTGGCTTGCACCAAGAAAGGGGAAAATGTATGTATTAAAATGTGATAAAAAATTTAATGCTGTTACGAAGATATATTTAAGCGAAGACTCATTATTCTCTGGAATCAGAATGGTAAGTGATAAGCCGTATTTATATTCGTACGAGAGTATGCCACAAACATACAAAAATGTTCAATTTTATAACAGAATCGAACGAATTTC
>CACXFN010000219.1 GCA_902766915.1 uncultured Eubacteriales bacterium | reverse complement strand
GAGTGAAGAGTCGGAATGACATAATTAATAGTAGAAAAAATGGCCTCGGTAGTGATGAAATAGATTTATTGAACATTATTTCAGGATCAGGAGAGGTACCCATATATGAATTATGCGAAAGAACCAATAAATCCATGGCTGAGATAAACGGTATAATTACTATTCTTGAGATGAAAGGTTTGATATATTTTGAGATGGGAAAAGTTTCGATTGCAAATTTTACCTAAGGAATATAAAATAAACACTTGTAAAACAGTATAAGTGTATATTTTGGAGGAACAATGAGCGAAACATCTGCAAAAAAGAAAACAGGGACAAAGAAAAAGGCTAAAGCATCAGGTGACAAGGGAAGAATCCTTGTTATAGTAGAGTCCCCATCAAAGGCTAAGACAATTGGCAAATATCTGGGTTCCAAATATAAAGTTATAGCTTCTGTAGGACATGTGAGAGATTTACCTAAGAGCAAACTTGGTATTGATAAGGAAAACAATTTTGAGCCTCAGTATATCCCAATTAGAGGTAAGGGTAGCTTAATAAAGGAATTGAAAAAGGAAGCATCAAAGGCCTCCACTGTCTATCTTGCCACAGACCCGGATAGAGAGGGGGAAGCAATATCCTGGCACCTGGCCTTCCTTTTGGGAATCGATCCGGATTCACCCTGCAGAATTGAATTCCATGAAATAACCAAGAATACCATAAAGGAAGCAATCAAGAATCCAAGACCGATTAATCTGGGATTGGTAGACGCACAGCAAGCCAGAAGAGAACTGGATAGATTGGTGGGATATGAAATTAGTCCTCTCCTTTGGAGAAAGGTTAGAAAGGGTTTGTCTGCAGGCAGAGTGCAGTCAGCCGCTTTAAAAATAATTTGTGATAGAGAAAAGGAAATCCAAGCCTTTGTCCCACAGGAATTCTGGAATATAAACGCTCATTTTAAAAAAGGTAGTAAATTCACTGCAAAACTAATAGAAGAAAAGGGTCAGAAGATTACTGTAACAAGTAAGTCTGAAAATGATAAGATTATTAATTCCTTGAAGGGAGGAAACTTCATTGTTTCCAATATTGTAGAAAAAGAGCGTACTGTAAAACCATATCCTCCTTTTACCACCAGCAGCATGCAACAGGAAGCAGGTAATAGGCTGAATTTCAATGCAAGAAAAACCATGATGATAGCCCAGCAATTGTATGAAGGCATAGATATAAAAGGAAGAGGGGCTACAGGTCTTATTACTTATCTTAGAACAGATTCTGTCAGAGTTTCAGATGTGGCAAGGGATTCGGCAAAAAAATATATAACTGAGAAATTTGGCAGTGCGTACTGTGGCAATAACGTATATACAAATAAGAAGAAAGATATTCAGGATGCGCATGAGGCAATTAGACCATCTGATATCGAATTAACACCACTAAGCATTAAGGACTCATTAGCCACAGACCAATTTAAACTATATAATCTCATTTGGAATAGATTTGTGGCTAGTCAGATGACACCTGCCAGATTTAACGGTATGCAGGTAAATATTGATAATGGGGACTATACGCTTAGAGCTAACGGGTCGGAATTGCTGTTTGAAGGTTTTAGAAAAGTGTATAAAAATTCTTCCGATGAGGAGGATAATAAGATGCTTCCCAAGCTTGAAGTTGGAGAAAAGCTTATTGCAGAGGATATTACCGGTGAGCAGGCATTTACCCAGCCGCCAGCAAGGTATACTGAAGCCAGCCTTGTAAGAGAACTGGAAGAAAAGAATATCGGTCGTCCAAGTACATATGCTCCAATTGTAAGCACACTATCAGAGAGACGTTATGTCAGTAAGGAAAAGAAATCACTGAAAGCAACCGATTTAGGGTTTGTTGTTAACGATATGATGGAAGAACATTTCAAGGATATTGTAGATGTCAATTTTACTGCTGAAATGGAGGATAAGCTCGATCTCATAGAAATGAATAAGATTCCATGGAAACAGGTAGTGGGTGATTTCTACGGTCCATTCTCTCAGGAATTGGAAGCTGCTGATAAGGTAATAGAAAAAGTTAGAATTGAAGATCAGCCTACCGGAGAGTTTTGTGAATTATGTGGTAAACCACTGGT
>CACXFN010000218.1 GCA_902766915.1 uncultured Eubacteriales bacterium | reverse complement strand
TCTCTGTCATAGTTAACATCGTCGTTCCAAAGCTTACCGTCCATGGCTATGAAGGAACCAAATCCGTCAGCGGAGAAAAGTACTCCATTTGTTACATCCAATGTAACCATTGCTTCCGGCCAGTGAACCATAGGTGCTTCTACGCATACCATGGTATGTGTACCAATCTGATACGTATCCCCTTCCTTGACGGTAATCTGCTGATGGTCATCCACCTTATAGCCGAACTGTCTCATCATCATATATGCCTTCTCAGTTGCAATGACCTTGCATTCAGGATAACGAACAAAGAGTTCATACATGGAGGAACAGTGATCTGGTTCCAGGTGATTACATACGAAGTAATCAAGTTTTCTTCCGTCCAGCAAATATTCAATATTGTCCAGATACTGTCTTGTGACGGACCAATCTACGCCATCAAAGACAGCTGTCTCCTCGTCCAATAGAAGATATGAATTATATGATACGCCGTAGGGAATCGGATGGATATTCTCAAAGAGATGTGTTCTATGGTCATTGGCACCAATCCAATATAGGTTATCGACCACTTGTCTTACACAATGCATATTTGTCTCCTTTCTATTTATACAAAAGATACTATGTGTTTACTTTGATTATTTATTTCAAAACATCGCTTTTGTATTCATGAAATACTACAGTCCTCTAATGGTTCTGATGATGAAGTTTGTCTTTGGCTCTGCGCATTCCGGACATACCCAATCTTCAGGCAGGTTCTTGAACAAGGTTCCTGCTGCGATTTCGGCTTCTTCGTCGCCCAGATCCGGATTGTATTCGTAGGCACAACCGTTGCAGACGTATATATCTCCAATTGGTGTTGGCTTCGGCGGAAGGGGTCTCTTCATCTTGATCATCGGTGGTGCATCCTTCTTCTTTCCGGTTCCCAACGCTTCTGTGAGAAGTGGGAGAATCTCGTTTACATCACCAACGATACCATAGTCGCAGTTCTTGAAGATCGGGGCATTTCCGTTCTTATTGATTGCAACGATGGTGGAAGCATCCTTGATGCCCTTCAGGTGCTGCTTTGCACCGCTTATGCCGCAAGCGATATAGAGGTTGCCACGGAATTTCTGACCGGACATACCTACGTATCTGTTAAGCGGTATATACTGGAGGGTTTCAGCAACCGGTCTGGATGAACCGATAGCTGCACCTGCTGCCTGAGCCAGATCTTCGATTAGCTTCATATTCTTCTTATCGCCGATACCCTTACCTGCGGAAACAACTCTCTCTGCCTCTGCAATCGGTGTATCTGCCGGGATACCAACGGAGAAGTCGTACCCATCAGCCTTCAGGGCTGCAACGAGTTCATTTACCTTATCCTTTGCATCGCCTTCTCTGAACATTCTGCCCTTACGTACGCCTGTTACAGGTGCAGGTTTCTTGGCAACGCTTCTGGAGCCGGCGGCAGCCTTGTTACCGATCTTACCCAGCAGGTGGGATGCGATAACTACTCTCTGGATTTCATTTGTTCCTTCGTAGATGGATGTGATACGTGCATCTCTAAATGCTCTCTCTACGTCCATACCCTTTAGGAAGCCGGATCCACCAAAGATCTGAAGTGCGTCGTATACAACTTCCTGTGCAATGTCGGATGCATACATCTTAGCCATTGCGGATTCCATACCATACGCTTCGTGTGCTTCTTTTAGTTCTGCAGCAGAATAGATAAGGAATCTGGCTGCTCTCAGTTTAGTTGCCATATCTGCAAGTTTGAAGGAGATTCCCTGGTTCACGCCGATGGGCTGACCGAACTGTTCTCTTTCCTTGGCTTCCTGAAGTGCTGCCTCGTAGGCACCCTGTGCGATACCCAATGCCTGTGCGGCGATTCCGATACGGCCACCATCAAGGGTTGCCATGGCGATTTTAAACCCTTCTCCTTCCTTACCCAGGAGGTTTTCCTTTGGAACTTTTACATCGTTGAAGATGAGTTCTGCTGTGGATGATGAACGAATGCCCAGCTTATCATAGTGATCGCCGAATTCGAATCCCTTCCATCCCTTCTCTACGATGAAGGCGCTGATACCCTTGGTTCCGATGTCCGGAGTAGTTACTGCGAATACAACATAGGTATCTGCCTTAGGTGCGTTAGTGATAAAGATCTTTCCGCCGTTTAATAGATAATGGTCACCCTTATCTACTGCTGTGGTTTCAGTACCGCCGGCATCTGATCCTGCATTTTCTTCTGTGAGACCAAAGGCACCAATCTTTTCACCCTTGGCCAGAGGTACAAGGTATTTCTTCTTTTGCTCCTCTGTTCCGAATTGTGCAATCGGGAATGAACCGAGGGATACGTGGGCAGAAAGGATAACGCCTGTACCACCGTCTACTCTTGCCAATTCCTCAACTGCGATAGCGTAGCTCAGTACATCCATTTCGGCACCACCGTATTTCTTAGGATACGGAATACCCATGAACCCGAGCTTTCCCATTTGCTTTACAGCTTCATCAGGGAATTCGTTTTTCTGATCCAGCATAAATGCTAAAGGCTTTACTTCCTTCTCAGCAAATGCTCTGACCTTTGCTCTAAATTCCTCATGAGCCTCTGTAGTCTTGAAAAGCATCTTATCTACCTCCTACATTTCATTAAAAACTTAGCTACCGATTGTTTACCTTTAATTTTCCTTTTATTTTTTTAATCCTTATAATCCCATTCCCTTTATGAACAGAATCTAATTCCCTTACGATAAGAATAGTGTACAAAATATTCTGATAAAAAACTGTGTCATTTGCAACACTATTGTGACATGTGCAACTATTTTTATCATTATTTTTTGCATTTTTCTATGGAATTTCTTCATTTTTATAGTATAATGTTTGGAGTTGTGAATACTAATAACCGCTTTATTTGCGGGTTTATCCGCAGATGCAAAGGTATTGCGAGGGGCATTGGAGCATTTTATGAAAAAAAGACGCGTATTGGATGATATATCAAGGGAATCAAGAGCCTTGATGCTGCCTTGCTTTCAGCCCTGGTGGAAGGATTATAAAGCCGGGGAGATTATTATGAATTATGATGCCGGAGTGCCGAACAGCATTGCTGTTCTGGAAAAAGGCTCCGCCAAGCTTCAGATTCTCAATGACAACGGAGATGTTTATCTGTTGGAGCATATCAACGAAGGGGACCTCTTCGGAGAGCTCTTTTCCCTTCCCCTTGATTCCTTCGAATACATTGTAACGGCTGAATCCACTTGCCGAGTCATGTTTGTGGGTTACGAGCACGTAATCAAGCCCTGTGAAAACCTCTGCAATCACCACAGCCAATTAATCAGCAATCTTTTCATGATGGCCGCCCAGAAATCCCAGGAATTATCCCTCCACATTTCTCTGATGCATCAAAGCACAATCCGCCAGAAGCTCATGGCCTATCTTAACTATGTTGCTTCTTCAAAAGGCACACGCTCCGACGGAAGTTTCGACATACCAATTTCTTTAGCCGAACTGGCTGACTACTTAAGCGTGGACCGTTCGGCCATGATGCGAGAAATCAAGGCAATGAAAAACGACGGACTCATTTCGGGAAACCGTCGCGAATTTATTTTAATGTAAACCCCATCTTATTTCTGTTAAATGCTTCTTACGTTAGTTCCTCCAGGCTAACCTGCATATCCGGAATGAAGTCTTCTTCCCTATCCGCATGATCTACATCTGCATGCTCCATAGCAAGCACATCCTCAATATCTTCTATTTCCGGTAAATCCTTTAAAGTTGTAAAACCAAATAGTTTAAGGAATGTATCTGTAGTTCCATAGAGAATGGGACGTCCGATGCCGGAGGATCGACCCTGCTCCTCCACCAATTCTTTTTTCATGAGACCTTCGATTACTCGATCGCATTTGATGCCACGGATGGAATCGATTTCGGATTTTGTTACAGGTTGTTTGTATGCCACAATCGCCAGCACCTCCAATGCAGCCTGGGATAGTTTTCGTGTCTTCACCGGAGTGCAGAGCCTCTCAATCTCATCGGCGTATTCAGGCCTGGTAGCAAACTGAAAGCCATTCCCCACGCGACGAATCATGAGCCCTCTTCCCTCCTGGTCGTATTCTGCCATAAGCTCATTAAAGCATTCCAGTGCCTCGCTTCGTTCTATGCCCAGGGCTTCTGCAGCAGCCTTAACCTCCAGGGGCTCACCCCATATATACATCAAGGCCTCCAGGGCCGATTTTGCTTTCTTACTTACCGCCATCTTCCTTCTCCTTTGCATCCACCGCATTCATATCTTCTTCGTCGCCAATCCTAACATATCTACTCGGCTCCAAAGAAACAGGCTCGCCCATATTCATAAGACCATCATCAGGATCATCTTTAATGGGAACAGCCTTAAAGGGTTTGATAAATATTTCGCCGTAGGTCTTCTTTTGATCCGCATCCAGCATTCTGTCCTTCATCATCTGGAGCACGGAGGAAAAGGTAACTATGATGTCATATTTATCTTTTTTATTTGGAATAATATCACGCATGGAGATTCGTTTGACCCCACGAGAAATCGCCTTAGTCAGGGCATCCTTGATGAATTTGATTCTGCTTTCGATTGTTGCCTT
>CACXFN010000217.1 GCA_902766915.1 uncultured Eubacteriales bacterium | reverse complement strand
TCAGAGTCCATGCCTGCTAAAGAAATCAATGCTGTAATAGATAATGCCTTAAATGAGATGGACAAGCTTGGAATCAAGGGAAAAGAGTGTACTCCTTTCTTACTTGCTAAAGTTGCTGAGATGACCGGCGGAGATTCCCTTGCTGCAAATATTAAACTCGTATTTAATAATGCTGCGGTTGGAACCGAAATCGCAAAGGCATATTTTTCTTAATTATAATATTTATCAAAGAATTTATAAATGATTGAAAAAGATAATAAATCCAGAAATTCAATATGGGTTTTTGGTGGAGCCAATATCGATGTAATTGGTCATGCGCTAAACAATCTGATTGAATACGATTCCAATATCGGTGAGATAGAATTAAGTTATGGCGGGGTGGGGCGTAATATTGCCCAGTCCTGCCTTTTATTTTCCGATAAATCCACAGACATAAATGTTAATCTCATAACCTGTTTTTCGGATGATTATTTTGGCTTAGATCTTCGTAAGCATTGTGAAGAAATAGGAATGAATCTAGATTATTCGATTATTTCTAAAGACCATTCATCTTCCATTTATTTAGCAATTCTGGAGAGTAATCATGATATGCGCCTTGCCATGAGCGATATGCGTATATTAGAAGAATTAGACTACAATGTAATTGATAATGCATTACAATCTGTACAGCCCGGAGATTTAATCGTTATTGATTCAAATATGGATGAAGATAGACTAACTTATATTGCAAAATGTATTGAAGATATCAATAAACCTTATGTGCATAGTAATCACAAGGTTAGAATTGCATCCGATCCTGTAAGTATCAATAAAATCCATAGGCTTAAACCAATATTGGGAGACCTAAATATTTTTAAACCAAATAAGATTGAAGCGGAAGCTCTTACCGGAATCCAGATCACTGATGAAGAATCTGCCAAATCTAATCTCACATGGTTCCTTGATAAAGGTGTTGATGAGATTATAATTACTATGGCTGATCAAGGAATTTTATTTGGCTATAAAGAAGATAATTCCTATTACTTATATTGGTATAGACATAGAATAATCTCTTTGGAAAATGCAAATGGAGGAGGGGACAGTTTCGTGGGAGCCTATATAGCCAAGAGAGTTAATAATATTCCTCCTGTAGATGCTCTTGAATTTGCAATCAGTGCGGCAATACTAACCATTGAGACACCGTATAACAAACGTCTTAAGCTTAGTGCTGACATTGTTAACTCTAACATAGAAACAATTAATCTGGAATCTAAGGAAATATAGACCTAAAGGTAGGACAAATAGCTAAGACGAATAGAGACTTGTAGGCTTATAAGCTTATAGAAAAAATAATAGCGTTAACAAAAACCGCTGTGGTGACTGAAATTTCAATCGTTACAGCGGTTTTATAATTACGTTTCTATGCTTTGTAATTATTATCTTGATCCCTTATCGTATGGAATACCTTCTGCCTTTGGTGCTCTGGAATTCTTTGAAGTGAAGGCCAGGATTACCAGGGACAGGATGTAAGGCATCATATTATATACTGTGGAAGGAATCTGGAGTGCAACCAGAAATCCAAATCCTGTATATACGTTGGATAGGGCTCTGAAGAATCCAAAGAGTAGGGCAGCGAGGGCTATTCTATGTGGTTTCCATTGACCGAAGATCATTACGGCTAATGATAGGAAGCCGAAGCCTGCTACACCCATTTCAAATTTCCATTCGGATACACCGGCAGTAATATAGACGATTCCGCCCAAACCTCCCAGAAGGCCTGATATAAGAACTCCTGCCCAACGCATTTTGTAAACATTGATTCCTACGGAATCTGCAGCTTGGGGGTTTTCACCGCAGGCTTGTAGTCTTAATCCAAAACGTGTTTTGTATAATACTATGTAGGATATAACCAATGCAATAACGGCGAATAACATGAACCAATTGAATTCAAATCCACCAATATATTTTAGAAATGCTTTCTTTGGTTTTATATATTGAATTACTGATGATACGTTATCCGGGTTGATTGCTGTATTCATTGCTCTTACGAATACTGTGGCTGCTGCAGTTGCAAGTAGGTTCATAGCTGTACCGATAAGTGTTTGATCAGCCTTGAAATTAATGCTTGCTACAGCTAATAGTACTGAATAGAGTACGCCTACCAGTATTGCAAATATGGTAGTGGCCAAAATGATTACGATTGGAGATGTTCCCTGTGGAAGCATATACATGGTGACAGCTCCACCAAGAGCTCCCATTACCATTATGCCTTCCAATCCTAAATTGATTACGCCAGAATGTTCAGAAAAACAACCACCTAAAGCTACGAGACAAAGAACAGAGGCAAATATTATTGTATACTGTAGTAGTAATATCATTTGTTCTCACCTCCATTTTCTTCAGTATTAACCGTTTCTTCAGAAGCCTTGTTTTGATCATTATTTTTTATTTCTTCACCTGTTACCTTGCTGATTTCATGTCCGCCTTTTCTATCAAGGAAGGTGTTTAGGGCAACCTTGAAGAATAATACGAATCCACAGAGGTAAATGATGATTGATGAAATCAAATCGGAAATCTGGGATGGATATACGGATTTATCTATCAGTGCACCTCCGTCTGTAATAGACTGAATAAAGAACGAAGCGAAGATTGTTCCTATTGGATGCAGACCGCCTAAGAATGTGGCTGCAATTCCGTTAAAGCCCATGCCCGGAACAGATGTCTGGGTTGTAGACCATTCCTGGTATCCTGTAAGGAAGAGGAAGGATGCACCGATTCCTGCCAAGGCGCCGCCTATTGCAAGGGTTACTATGATATTGAATTTTTCTCTCATTCCTGCATATTTGGCGGCTTCTTTATTGAATCCCGTGGCTCTTAATTCATAACCGAATTTTGTCTTGGTTAGAATTATCCAAATTACAATGGCAAATATAATTGCCAAAGGAATAGCAATGGTTACATTCTTATTATTTGCGAAGAAGGAGCTTAGCCCTGCAGATGGAATCAAAGCACTTTTATTGTTCATTTCCAGCTTCAGAGTATACGGGCTGGCGATATCCTTCACCTTTGGATTAACAAGAATCATATTTGCCAGATATAGCATTATCCAGTTTAGCATGATTCCGGAAATTACTTCATTTACATTTCTGTATGCTTTTAGTATTCCGGAAATGGAACCTACTACTGCACCTGCTAGTCCTGCAAGGATTAAGCATGCGTACCAGGGAAGTCCCCATCCAAGAGCTGCAAACAGTCCAATGCAGGCACCTGCCTCATACTGACCCGCAGCACCTATATTAAAGAGCCCAACCTTATAGCAGAAGCAAATGGATAGTGCGCACATGAGTAGGGGGGCAGTCTTTGCCAGAGTATTACCTAATGCTTTCAGCTTGGCAGGACCACTGGAACGTGTAAGGAAGTTAAGCAGGATTGTCTTAATCGCAGTTCCGGCACCTGCAGGATTGATTAACAATAGTACTATATATCCAACAAAGAGACCAAGAATAATACAAAGTAGTGATGTTAAAATTGCCTGATAGGAGGGGTTCTTTAAAAAGCTTTTTTTCTCATTCATACTATGCCTCCTTTCCTTCTTTTTTATTTTGGTCTTCAGTATTTTGGTTTGTATCATCTGCCGAATTATGTCTGGATGTGTCTATTACCTCAGATTCCTCGATTTCACTTGTGTTTCCATCGATAGTGACATTTCTTTTGGCACCTGCCATATAGAGTCCGAGTTCTTCAACAGTGGTTTTCTTCGGGTCAAGCTCACCAACAATCTCACCTTCATACATGACCAGGATTCTGTCAGGTACATTCATAACTTCTTCTAATTCAAGGGAAACCAGGAGAACAGCACGACCTGCATCTCTTTCTTCGATAAGATGTCTATGAACACCTTCTACTGCACCTACATCAAGTCCTCTGGTAGGTTGTACAGCCACGAGAAGCTTATGCTCTTTATCCAATTCTCTTGCAATAATAGCCTTTTGCTGATTACCGCCAGACATGGCACGTGCTATTGTGGTAGCACCTTGACCTGATCTAACGTCATATCTTGATTCGAGACGTTCGGAGTAATCACGAATATTCCTTCTCTTTAGGAACCCTGCACCAGATGTGAATTCTTCTTCCGGATATCGCTGAAGAATCATATTGTATTCCAGAGGATAATCCAGAACCAAGCCATGCTTATGTCTATCTTCGGGAATATGGCTCATCTTTAGACTGCGCTGACGGATTGAACGCTTGGTTATATCTTCACCACAGAGTATTATTTTACCTTCTACCAAGGGTTCAAATCCTGCAAGTCCATATACGAATTCTGTTTGACCATTTCCGTCGATTCCGGCAATACAAACTATTTCGCCTTCACGAACTTTAAAGCTTACATTTTTAACAGCATTGTTGGAATGAAGTTTAGATGCAACAGTCATATTCTGTACTTCTAGTATTA
>CACXFN010000216.1 GCA_902766915.1 uncultured Eubacteriales bacterium | reverse complement strand
CTGAATCCTTTACGTTCTTATCTCCAAAGCTAACCATCTCTCTTATCGTCCCAACCATCAGCTGATTACCCTGTGGGACATATGCAAATAAGCGTCTGTAGGTTGCATCTAAAGGTAACTCCCTACCATCTTCGCATCTCAGAATCTTACTTCCCTCTTGCAAAGGATACAGACTTAAAAGAAGTTTGAAGAAAGTACTCTTACCGCTTCCGGTTATCCCTGTGAAGGCAACCACGCTTTTTTTAGGAATTGTTAGATTAACATTTTCAAATACCGTAGGTCTTATGTTAGGATTTTCCTCAAGTTCATCCAGATATGAGAAGCCTGCATCCCTGAAAACTATCTCCTTAAACTTATGCTCATAGAAGGCACGTATTTCTTCATCATCCTTCACGGGTAATAATGTATCCTCAGGAAAGTGCTCAGCCTCCATCAGCCGTTCCGCTGCAACTGATACGTCAAAAATATTAGAAATGTAATTGCTCACATCTGTTAACGGTGCGCGAAGCTGAGAGATTAACCGCATAAGCATAACACTGGTACCATAGCTAATTTCTCCCTTTAGAATCTTCATAGCGCAATAAATAAGGACAGCCAGATAGATAAGCTTTGTTGCCCCACTTTGAATCGCATCCTTTGTAATCAAAAGACGAAGCCTACGCATTCTCCAACGAAACATATCGCTCAGTTTCTCATTTGATATTTCTATGGTTGTTTCCTCTCGGCCAAAGGCTTTTACAATCATAATCTTTGAGAGGTTTTCACTCACATAGACATTTTTTCTTCCATCGGAATTGCGGAAATTACGCCAAGACTGTTTTAATGGTTTTTTAAGGGCAACATTAAGTCCTACCAGTCCAATTGCACCAATGATTGCAAAGAAGATAAACGACGGAGCAGCCTTCGTTATAAGGTATATCGCTCCAATAAAGTGGAACATTATACCAGTAACGCCTGGTAGCATTTTGCACAGCGCATCAGCAATGGTTACTGAATCTACATTGATTCGGTTCATCCACTCCTGAGAATGCATTCGCGTAACGCTATAATAATCTTTATTTAGAAGTACGGAAATCAATCTGGTTTGCAGTTCGTTAATTATCCGATAAGTTGTTCGCTCGCGTAGATATCGAGAAAAAAGACTCAAAGCTACAGTTCCAACCGTGACTAATGTAAGGATCACTGCATTTCTGATTAGTAAATCCCTGTTTCCTTCTACAGCAGCATCGATCAGATCCTTTAAAAGCACCGTATTCCATAGACTCACAGCCGCTGATATAATAGCCAAAAAAGAAATAAAAACAATCACGCCATGAAATGGCTTCACGGCACGATTTATCCATAGAATAGTAGATTCTTTCTTTGGTTCTTTAGGTGATTCTGTCATACCATTGACACTCTCCAACCGGAATTTTAACTCATTTATGATACCATATGGGGTGATATTTTTCTATATGTCCTATGTCGAATTCCCATACAATCAAGACTTGGCAAATACATTGCGTTACATCTATTTAGTTTTCAATTCCTCTCTGGCTCTATCCAGTGCAGCTCTAATCACCTGATCCATATCGTAGTATTTGTATTCCCCTAAACGACCACCAAATATGACCGGTGGCTTAGCTTTGGAACATCCATGGGAATCGGAGCCGCCCATAACCCTAGCACCCTCAGCATCAGCCAGCTTCTTATACTCCTGATATAAATCAGAATTCTTTTGGTCATTAACCGGATAATACGGTTCATCTCCTGGCTTCCACTCAGAACTGAATTCACGGCTTATTACAGTCTTCGGTAGGTCATTACCATCAGCATCCTTACCAAACTCAAACCATTTATGTTCTATAATCCTGGTCCAGGGAGTCTCCGCATCAGTATAGTTCACCGCAGCATTCCCCTGGAAATTAGGGATATCCAGTGTTTCATTTTCAAACCTAACCGAACGGTATTCCAAATTGCCAAGCTTGTAATCAAAGTACGCATCTATTGGTCCGGTATAGATCACCTTATCAGCCAGTGCATCCAGTTCAGCTTTATTAGCAGGATCCAGGTAATCAACTCCCAGACGAACCTCTGTGCCATCAAGCATATTTTCAACCATGCCTGTATAACCGCCTACCGGTATACCTTGATATAAGGCATTGAAATAATTGTTATCGAAGGTCAGCCTAACCGGTAGACGCTTAATTATAAATGCCGGAAGGTCCTTACACTCTCTTCCCCACTGTTTCTGAGTGTAGCCCTTGATGAGTTTCTCGTATATATCCGTTCCAACCAGTGATATGGCTTGTTCCTCTAGATTCTGCGGATCAGTAATCCCAGCAGCCTTGCGCTGTTCCTCAATTTTGGTAGCAGCCTCTTCCGGAGTAACCACTCCCCACATCTTATTAAATGTGTACATATTAAAAGGAAGCGAATACAGTTCACCGTGATAATTGGCTACCGGAGAATTAGTGAATCGATTGAAGGTAGCAAACTCTTGCACGTAATCCCAAACCTCTTTATCGTTGGTGTGGAAAATGTGAGCACCATAAATGTGAACGTGGATGCCTTCCACCTGCTCCGTATAAACGTTTCCGGCAATGTGGTCCCTCTTATCCACCACCAAGGCAGTCTTACCTGCCCTCTTCGCCTCCCGGGCAAACACTGCACCATAGAGGCCCGCACCTACAATCAGATAATCGTATTTCATAATTAGTAGTTCTCCTTTGCAATTTTACCTTTAACCTATTCACATAAATAATATG
>CACXFN010000215.1 GCA_902766915.1 uncultured Eubacteriales bacterium | reverse complement strand
TTTTAGTGGCAGTTTCTTGTGGAGATGAGGAGCGAGCAGAGGCATCTCTCAAAGAACTGGAGGATCTTCTAAAAACCGCAGATGGCGAGGCGGTTGCTTTTGTTGTCCAAAATCTGAATGTGCCTGACAGGGCAACATATGTTGGTAAGGGTAAGGCTCAGGAAATAAAGGAATTGATGGAATACCTGGAGGCAGATGCCTTGCTATGTGATGATGAACTAACGCCTGCTCAGCATAGAAATTTGGCGGAATTATTGGACACCAAGGTGGTTGATAGAACGATGCTTATTCTGGATATCTTCGCGGGAAGAGCAACTACAAAGGAGGGCAAGATACAAGTGGAGATGGCTCAGTTAAAATATCGGGCATCGAGGCTTACGGGTAAAGGTACAGCTCTTTCCAGGCTTGGTGGAGGCATCGGAACAAGAGGTCCCGGAGAAAGTAAATTGGAATCGGATAGACGTGCCATCCAAAGACGTGTGGATAGCCTTTCCAGAGAAATAAAAAGCATGGAAAGAGTCAGGGAAACAACCAGAAAGAAAAGAACAACTGGATTAACTACGGTTGTTGCAATAGTGGGATATACGAACGCCGGTAAATCAACTCTTTTAAATAGACTGACTTCTGCTGATATTTTGGCAGAGGATAAGTTGTTTGCCACCCTGGATCCCACAACCAGAGTCTGCAAACTATCCGGAGGACAGGAGTTTTTATTGACAGACACGGTTGGATTCATTAATAAGCTACCCCACCAATTAGTGGATGCATTCCGAAGTACATTGGAGGAAGCCAAGTATGCAGATGTGATTCTTCATATGGTGGATGCCACTTCGCCGGATTTGGATTTACATATGCAGGTGGTTTACAATACCCTGGATGATCTGGGGATTCGTAATAAACCGATCATTACTGCGTTTAACAAAGTTGATAAATTGATGGAGGGAGAAGCTCTGAGGGAATCAGTGGAAGATACTATGTCCATCCATGCCCAGGAAGATTTGTATGCAATGGAGCTTAGAGATCCAAAGGCAACTAAAACTGTGGAAATAAGCGCTAAAACCGGATTTGGCATAGAGAATCTTTTCAATGCCATTACCGATACATTAAATGAACACAGGACATATATGGAAGAACTAATTCCCTATGATGAAGCAGCAAGGCTAACTTCAATTAGAAAATATGGCCAAATTATTAGCGAGGAATATCTGGAAGATGGAATAATGATCAAGGCATATAGGAGGAGAAATGATTACTGATTCGTATGATGTGAAAACGGAAGCCATTATTAAGCCGGAGGATTACTACGGACCGCAGAACCATGTCTGTGACATATGTATTCTGACCTTTTCCAAAGTGATTTTTGAAGAGACCATGGAGAAGTTTAATCCCAGAAAAGAGGCGGAAATTGGATCCTGTGCTGGGAATATTCCCATCTATTCCTTTGAGATACCGAAACTAAAGCCTGCAGAGGAAGGGGATAAACTTCGTATTGGAATTGTTCTTTGCAATATTGGTTCAATTGCAGCCGGTGTCAATATTACAGAAACCAACTGGTTAATTGGCGCCACAAAGTTCATCATGTTCGGCTCAGCGGGTGCCCTTGATCAAAGCAAAACAAATGGTAAGTATGTGGTACCAACCAAGGCATATAGAGATGAAGGCATGTCATATCACTATGCACCCCCGGCTGACTATATTGATGTCAAAGGATCAAAAAGGGTTGCAGAAATCTTTGATGAACTCGGGACGCCTTATGTAGAAGGATATTGTTGGACCACGGATACATGGTATAGGGAGACTAGGGGGCAGATGGAAGCCCGTAGAAGCGAAGGATGTATTGCGGTGGATATGGAGGTGTCCGGAGCACAGGCTGTGTGCGATTTCTATGGCTGGGAACTCTATAATTTCCTTGTTACTGGAGACGTATTGGATGAACCCGTCTATGATGTGGCTGAATTATCGGCAGCCAATCATGATTTGGACAAACTGTATCTGGCCTTTGAAATAGCCAAGCGTATATAGAAGTGTATTATAGAAGCTTCTGTTGAAAAGCGTAGATGGTTTTCGCGAAATGGCAGTAGAACAGTTAAATTTTTGCTATTTTCCGCGATTTAGCGTATAATATCTAAGTTATGAAAATGTTAGATTTTTTAGAGCAGGATAAGGATCATCTTATTACGGAACTTGCAAAAGCACAGGTGCCGGAAAAGGCTACAATTGTTCTGGAAAATGAGATGGATAAACTCTTGCTGCGTTACAATGACCAATGTGACAATGAGAGAGAAAGGGACACAGCAGCATATATGATGCAGGCTGTGCGACTTGCTATGCCTATGGTTGATTCGGTTGGAGAAACTAAGGTTTGGGAACGCGATATGGGAGGCGCGGGGGCAAAAAAAACTATCCCAGCCATTATTTTGTTCATCATAGGTGCAGTGCTTTTGGTACTGACACTTATCCCGAATCCGGCTATAGAAGAGGTTAGCAATTTAACAGGAATGACCACGACAGATTCAACCAGATATGGATTTGCCGGAGTCGGAATTATTCTGGCTGCGTTGGCAGGTTATATCTTTGGTAAACCGGTTAAAGCCGGGGATAAAGAACAGCAGGTGGAGGTTAGAATCGATTCCAATAAAACATATAGAAATCTCAGGACGGCCATTCTTTCTGTGGATCAAAGTTTAGAAGAAATCCAGGCGGCAGAACGTTGGGCAAAAAGGGAAAAGGCAGGTTACATAGAGGATAAACCTGCCACATCTGCGGAAATAGAACTCTTCTCTGATTTGCTTGCTGCATCTTATAGCAAGGATTCAGAGTATGCAATGGAAAAGATCAATGATGTTAAGTACTTCCTCCATAGACAGCAGATTGAAGTTGTGGATTATTCTGATGGTACTAAACAATATTTCGATTTAATGCCAGGAAATCAGATGGCAACCATTAGACCGGCATTAGTGGCAGATGGTAAATTGCTTAAGAAGGGATTGGCTTCAGCGGGTAAGTAAGGGAGAATACATGGATCGTTTTTTCGGATTTGACCT
>CACXFN010000214.1 GCA_902766915.1 uncultured Eubacteriales bacterium | reverse complement strand
TGCGGTAAAGGATCAAGTTATCAATCAGATTATTGATACCACCGGACTAAAGAGGAATAGTGTTAAACGAATTGCAGGACAGACATCCGCAGCAACAAGTGGAGAACTTGCGCTGGAGGGAAGGGGACGTTGGTCAAATGATAAGACGGCAATAATTGCAACCAACAAGAGCTTCAAGGATGCTCTTTCGGCATCACCCATTGCCTATGCCAAAAAGTATCCGGTGCTGTTATCCGACAATGGAAAAACCTTATCCAAGGAAGTGATAAATGCCCTTAAGTCCTTAGGAATAAATAACGTGATAATAGTTGGAGGAACCGGGGCCGTATCAACAGAGATTGAATCCATTTTGGCTAAGAATGGTATTTCCGTAAAGGAAAGACTTGGTGGAAGAAATGGTGCGGAAACCAGCGCATTGATAGCCAAATGGGGAATTAAGAATGGGCTGAAGGCGGATAATATGGGAATCGCCACAAGCCAGAGTTTCCCTGATGCCTTGGCTGGAGCGGCATTCTGCGGCCATAAAAAATCCGTGCTGGTTTTAGCAGATGATAAAGCCCCGGAAAATTCGAGCTTCCCCGGGGCCTATAAATCATCTATGTCAAATGGATATGTCTTTGGCGGTGAATTCGCTGTTGGTAAGGCAACATGGAATAAACTAATCGCCAGTACAAAGTGATTCTGAAAGTGATTCTTATTTGGTTAGAGCTGTTGCCACTGAATTTGAGATGACTTCTGATCCACCCATGATATAGACGTCCTTGGTATTGGAACTATGGATGAATGATAAAGCATCGTTGTAATTACTGTTGTTAATCAGTATTACCGGTGCTTTTAGTTTTACTGCCAATGGACCTGCGGAAATACCGTCAGGATAATTGCCTCCGTAAGCAACAACTACACTTTTCTGAGTTCCTGTAAAGAATCTTCTGGCCACGGCAATTGATGTAAGATATCTATTCTGTCCATAGATTCTGTTAGCGGTGCCATAGCTGGCGATGGTTCTAAATACATTATCGTTTATTGCGCTGGTTCCGCCGATAATATGGAATTTGCTTCCCGATACAGTTGACAGGAATTCGGATTGCTGATTGGAAAGAGTCTTGCCAACCAGGAGAATAGGTTTACCCATAGCAGATGCGGAAAGGGCATCGGGATAATTGTCCCCTGAACATACCACTATATCTCCCTTGCTAACCTGACATTCAGATAGAACCATCAAATTGGTTGAATATCTGTTGGCCCCTGAGAATCTTACGGATCTAATGTTGCCAAGAGCACTTTCTATAGACCTTGGAACCGCCTTTTCTCCGCCGATGATATATACTGTTCCCGCTGAACTCATATTTTCCTTTACATAGGTGGCAACTTCTCGAATGCTTGAATCTGTAACCAAGAGTACAGGCGCTTTCTTCACAACTGCCAGATATGTTCCGGATAGGGCATCCGCATAGGAGGATCCGGAAGCAATTACGATATTCTGGAATTTATTCTGTCCCATCAAGGTTTTGAGTTTGTCAGCTGTTGCAATGGATGTCTTGACTCTGTCGCTACCATTAAGCCTAATTGCAATTACCTTCGGGGTAGTGGTGCCAGTGCCAGTGCCAGTGCCGGTACCAGTGCCGGTTCCGGTGCCTGTGCCGGTTCCAGTGCCGGTGCCTGTGCCTGTGCCGGTACCTGTTCCCGTGCCTGTGCCAGTGCCGGTGCCTGTACCTACCGGGGCTCCCGGAACTGGACAAGGTCGGGTTGGCATATTCTTATAAACAGGGATCTGGAAGGTCATAGATGAATTCATCATGTTTTTATATCCTGTTTGCAGATGAATGCCTTCGCTGTTTGCAGCGTAGACTGCAGTCATATATTGATGAACGCCTACCCAGTTAAGTCCGTTCATTACATTGAACTTCTTCAAATAAAGTGTGGTTTGACCTGCGTTGATATAGTTTTTGGCAAAATAGGCCGCACCGCCGATCAAGGCTTTAGCCCTTGTATTCCAACCCTGGGCTCGGGCATAGATTAATCCATTGGTTACTGCGGAGTTTCCGCTGGCGGCATAGGCACCGATGTTGAAGTAATTGTAATATCCCTCGTATCCAGGTACCATACCGGAGATTAAAGCTGATCCGCCATTATAACCTTGTTCCTGAAGAATCATTGATGCCAGGGTTAGGGGGTTGGCTTCAGTTTGCTTACCTGCCTCCATAAATACATGTGCGTAGGAGCTGAAGTTCGCCTCCGGGAATGGTTTTGACATAAATGATCCCGATAGTATTGTATTAATTCCTGCCAGGGTTTGAGTAGTTGGATCATATTGCATGGAATAGAATTGGAAAATAGAATTTTCATTTAAGAAATTTCTGGGATCCATATAATATTTAACAGCTGCAACAGAGGCTGCCACATATCCTCCGGAATCAAATATGATTCTTTCACCATAGGAATTAAAAGCGGATGCGGCAGTTGATTTATAAGCCGAATCCCAGATGCTGGGGACCAAATTGGTCGAAACCGGATTGGTTTCACGGCTAATAACGTCGTCCCAGTCTAACCCGGTATTCTGAGGAACGAATTTCCAATTGGGGTATTTTTCATGTAGCACTCTTAGTGCAGGCTTGTAGCTATCAGGGAATTGGGAGATTGAACGCTCAAATGATGAATCTCCGGAGGGTGTGGACTCTCCCTCTGTGGACTCTGATTCCGAACCCGATGCAGTACCGGAGTCGGTGCCAAAATACACATATTCAGAAGAGATATATCCGGTTTCATCCCCCAGGTCGATTTCGCACCAACCGTCTTCTGTAGAGAGGACGGTAACCTCGCTTCCGTTTGAAAGGCCGCCGATAACATCATAATCTAAACCCGGGCCGGACCTAATGTAAAGGCCTTCTCCCGCAATGATTATTCCAGTGGACTCACCGTAAACTTTAATGGGATTTTGGAATACCAAGCTGCCAATGATGATAAAAAGACATAGGCAAATGACTCCCGCTTTGGAAAGAAATTTGACAAATAAAAACCCCCTAGAAGTATTACCCTTCATCTCAAATCCCCGTAATTTCATATATTGACCCCCTAAATTAATTAATAACTGTCTTATCTAAAATGTTTTCTCTACCCATTATTAATTCTTTATCGAATAATAATACCACTAAAACCGTGCCTTGACAAGGTTATCGGCAAGTTGATAGAATGACAATCGGCAAGTTGATAGAATGACAATCGGCAAGTTGATAGAATGATTAGACGATTCAGGATAGAGAGTAAAAGGAAAGTATATGAGTTCATTTGAAAACAAAAAATGTGATATTGGAGTTTTAGGAACGGGGACCTGGGGCATTGCGCTTTGTAGACTGTTAGCCAATAAAGGCCATAGAGTCACCGCATGGTCAGCAATTGCAGAAGAGGTTGATATATTAACAGAAAAGCATACACATCCCAATCTTCCGGGAATGGAGGTTCCTGAAAGCATTGCATTTACAAAGAACATGGAGGATGCAGTTCTTGAAAAGGAATTGATTCTCTTTGCAGTTCCGTCAGTTTTCATTCGTAGTACAGCCAAATCGGTTTCGGATTTACTAAGGGGTAAATCAGGGGATGAAGGGAAATCGGATGTGTATCCAATTATCGTAACCGTGGCAAAAGGTGTCGAGAAGGAAACCTTGATGACCATGTCTCAAGTAATTCATGACCAGATGCAGATAGAAGGGCTAAAGGTGGTGGCCCTCTCCGGTCCCACCCATGCAGAGGAAGTGGCCTTTGATCAGCCAACTGCCATTGTTTCTGCCTGTGAAGATATGGATGCGGCGGAGGCGGTTCAGGATATATTCATGACGTCCAAGCTCAGAGTATATACCAATCCCGATATCGATGGTGTGGAACTCTGCGGGGCCATGAAGAATGTAATCGCTTTAACCGTTGGAATATCAAAGGGGTTAGGATTTGGAGACAATGCCAAAGCTGCCCTTATAACCAGAGGTATGGAGGAAATCCATCGCCTGGGAACAGCCATGGGCTGCGAAGAAAGAACCTTTTCGGGTTTAGCGGGAATAGGAGATCTAATAGTTACAGCTACCAGCGAACACAGCAGAAACAATAGGTGTGGACAGCTTATTGGTCAGGGACGTTCCCCTGAGGAAGCAGTTAAAGAAGTTGGCATGGTAGTAGAGGGATTAAATGCGCTTCCCTCAATTATGGAATTGTCAAAAAAATATAATATAGAAGTGCCTATTTCACAGACTATGGATAGAATCGTTAGTGAAGGCATGGATCCGAAAAAGGCCACGGCAATTCTAATGGGAAGAGAGAGAAAGTCGGAGTTTTAAAGTCGTGTCTTGACATGCTCTATCCACCTTAAAAAGTAGTAATTTGAGTCCTTCTGTGATATAATATCACGAAGGACTTTTTGGTTTTGCGGTTTTTAAGTGAGGATATAATCATGAAAAAGGGAATTATTAAAAATATATCAAAGATACTGGTGATTTTACTTGTACTCTCGGTTTTTATGGGGGCTCCCGGTATCTCACCTGTAGTAGAGCAGGTTGAAGCTGCCACCGTTGCCAATGGAGTTACTGCATATATAAGTGGTTCTACTTTGACCGTAACCGGAACAGGGAGCGTTCCCAGGGCAATCCCTGAAAATGCTTTTGCTGCAAATGGAACCTTTTCTGAGAGATCTAAATTATCCAGTGTAACCAATATTGTTATTACCGGAAACATCTACGAAATAGGAAGATATGCTTTCACAGGCTGCGTAAACGCCAGCAGGCTGACCATAAATACATCTGCCAAACCAATGAACATCAAGCTTGGAGCCTTCTATAACTGCTCCAAACTTACTTCCGTTACAATACCCGGCAATGTTACGCATATACAGGCAGGAGCATTTAACACCAGTAAGACACTGCTGTCATTCCAGGATTCCAGAATGACTAAATACACCACCAGCCATCCCCATGGATATAAGATTTACGATACCCTTACATTTAACGCAATCCGAAACTATGATATGGCATATAATATGCTGACTGAAATTAATAAAGAAAGAACTAAGTATGGTGCATCAAATCTTCAGATGAGAACGGATTTGATGGAAGCCGCCATGATTAGAGCGTTCGAAATATCGCTGCTCTTTGCACATACCAGGCCCAACGGTGAAAAATTCCATACATTGACCCATCACACCAAGTTGATAGGTGAAAACATTGCTACAGCCGGCACGGTGGCCTCGGCCATGTCTGTAATGAAAAAGAATAACAGTGATGAAGCGGATATCACCAACAAATCCTTTAAATCCATCGGTGTAGGCTGTGCCCAGGTAAACGGAAAATACTTCTGGGTACAAATCTTCAGCGAGGAAACCGCTACTGGAGCAGTTGCAACAAAGCAAACCAACAAGACTGCAAGCACTGCCATAGATTTACCCTTGGGCACCAATACAGTATATGTGGATGGATCCACTAAGAACCTTGGATTCAAAATTGACACAGGAAATACGGGTCTTGCCATTGGAAACACCAAGACATTAAATCTGCAGCTAAATGGTGTATCCTTTGCCAGGAGCAGCGGAAAATGGACCAGCGATGATGCGGGAATTGCCAAGGTTTCTTCCGACGGTAAGGTTACAGGTGTAAGAAAGGGAACCACCATCATCAGAGCCGGTTCGACACAGACCAACAGAGCATCCATAAAGGTTGGTGTATATGAACGCGTGAGAGTGGCGGGAAACAATAGATATGGAACATCATCCGCTGCAGCGGACAAGGTTAAGAGCCTAAAGGGAAGCAGTAAGTTTGATACCATCGTTGTGGCATATGGAGACAATTTTGCCGATGCGCTTTCGGCCACATATTTGGCAGCTGTAAAGAAAGCACCCATTGTACTTGTTAATAAATCAAATGAATCCACTGTGGTTAATTACGTAAGATCCAATCTGAGATCAGGGGGTAAGGTCTATTTGATAGGCGGAACCTTCGTAGTATCCGCGAATCTGGAAAATGCCTTAAGGAGTCTGAACCCTGTAAGACTGGCAGGCGCAAATAGATACGGAACCAATTTGGCGGTACTAAAGGAAGCCGGAATAGCAGGAAAGGACGTACTCATCTGCACCGGTAAAAACTACGCAGACAGCTTATCCGCATCTTCCGTAGGAAAACCGATTATGCTGGTGGGCGATTCCATTAATCAGGAACAGATGAATCTACTGAGAACCGGAAGGCCCAGTGGTAAGTATTATCTAATCGGCGGAACCTTTGCTGTTCCTCAGAGCATTGCCAATCAGCTTTCTGCCCTTGGTAGAACAGAGCGCGTAGCCGGATCCAACAGATTTGGTACATCCATAGAAGTGGCAAAGAAATTCTTTGGTGGAAAGAGAGACACTGTAGTTCTGGTTTACGGAATGAACTATCCTGACGGATTATCCGGAGGACCTGTAGCTGTTCTCTATGATGCACCTGTAATATTGGTGGGAAGCATTAATAATAAGACTAAGAAATATGATCCTGCAGGTGTGCCGGAGGCACAGGCCTACGCCAAGTCTGTTGGAGCCAGAAGAGTTGTTGCAGTAGGCGGAACCGCAATCATTCCGGATAGTACAATCGATACGGTAGGCGGATGGGTATAGAACCCTTCCGGGAGATAATATGAGCAGTATAAGTCTTGTAATACCTGCGTTTAACGAAAAAAATAATATAGTCCCCTTTTATACAAGGTGTGAGGAGGTCCTAAAAACAGAGCTATCCACAGAGTTATCATCCGGAGGCTTTAGTCACGACTTTAATTATGTATTTATTGATGATGGAAGCTCCGATGGGACCTTTGATGAGATTAAAAAAATAGCAGCGGCCAATCCTCGGGTTCATGGAATAAGGTTTTCCAGAAACTTCGGAAAGGAGGCCGGGATTTTGGCTGGCCTTAGATCTAGTAGCGGAGACTATACTGTAATTATTGATGCGGATTTACAGCAGAATCCAAAATACGTATTGGAGATGGCAAATTTCCTGGACTCCAATCCAGACTACGACTGCGTGGCTTGTTATCAAAAGGACAGAAAAGAAGGCCCCGTGATGAAGGGGATGAAGAAGGTCTTTTACAAAGTCATGGATGAAACAAGCGACACCAGGTTTGTGGAGGATGCGTCGGACTTCCGTATGATGAGAAGGGAAATGGTTGAAGCGGTCCTTCAATTGGGAGAGTATCATAGGTTTTCCAAGGGAATCTTTTCCTGGGTTGGATTCAATACCTACTATATGCCATATGATGTGGAGGATAGATATAGTGGAGAAACCAGCTGGTCCATTAGGAAGTTGGCCAAATACGCAGTTGACGGTGTAATTGGATTCAGCACCACTCCCCTTAGGCTATCTACCTGGTTGGGGGGAATCACATCCCTGGCAGCCTTGATTTTCCTAATATATAACGTAATCAAGGTTTTGGTTTTTGGCAAGGATGTCCCGGGATATGCCACCATAGTATGCTTGATTCTCATAGTTGGTGGAGTCCAAATGGTGCTTTTGGGAATTATGGGAGAATATATATCAAGGATTTTTATCGAATCCAAGCATAGACCAATATACATCATCAAAGAAGAATATCAGATTCCTCAGGAGAGTGAGGAAATCCATGAGTTGGCTGAAGAAGAGGTTGCCATAATGGATGATGAATCTGAAGAGGAGTCGAGAGATATTGTTTTCAAATGGGAGAAGTTTTAGGTGATTGCTTATATTAAGGGGTTCTTCAGATACCGATTCCTATTGGAAGAATTGGTGAAGAAGGGGATTAAACTTAAATACAGAAGATCATATTTGGGAATTGTGTGGTCCTTAATAGAACCCATATTGACCACCGTGGTGTTGGTTATTGTTTTTGGTACACTGTTTAATAATAATAATCCAACATTCCCTCTATATATAATTTGCGGAAGATTGATTTATTCCTTCTTCTCTGCAGGCACTAAGGCGGCATCCATTGCCATTAGAAAGAATGCAGGGATGATTAAAAAAGTCTATGTGCCCAAATATCTTTATCCACTTTCGGACGTACTGTTTAATTACATAATATTTTTGATTTCACTTTTGGTATTGATTCTGGTTGCTCTTTATACCAGAACCGCACCAACTGTTTTGATATGGCAGTGCATACCTGCCCTTATCTTGGTATTGCTATTAACAATCGGAGTGGGAATGTTCCTGGTGACACTGAATGTATTCTTTAGGGATATGGAATATCTATGGAATGTATTATTGATGCTGATAATGTACATGAGTGCGATTTTCTATTATCCGGAAAAAATACTATCCAGCGGATTTGCATGGGTTCTCAGGTACAATCCCCTTTATTGCATAATAGATATTTTTAGAGGTGGAATCATAGGGTATATGTCCGACCCATGGAATTACGGCTATTCCTTTGTGTTCAGCGTGGTGGCAATAGTACTGGGTACCATTGTATTTAAGAAAAAACAGGACGATTTCATTCTTCATCTATAGGCGAGAATGAGGGAGAATGAGATTGGTGAAAAACTAATATGGCAGATAAAAAGACCAGTGTAAAAGTTGAAAATGTGAGCATGAAGTTTAACCTAAGTTCTGAAAAACTTGACAATATGAAGGAATACTTCATCAAGTTTATCAAGGGCCAGGTTCACTATGACGAATTTTGGGCTCTTAAAGACATAAACTTTGAACTGAAAAAAGGAGATAGACTAGGCATACTGGGGCTTAACGGTGCGGGAAAAAGTACATTGTTAAAAATCATTGCCGGCGTATATAGACCTACGGAAGGCAAGGTTACCAAGAAGGGGATACTTGCACCGCTATTGGAATTGGGAGCCGGTTTTGACATGCAGTTTACCGCCAGAGAAAATATCTATCTATATGGGGCGGTACTTGGGTATAAAAGGGAATTCATTGAGAGCAAATTTGATGAAATTGTGGAATTCTCAGAGCTTAGTAAGTTTATTGATGTTCCCCTGAAAAACTATTCATCCGGCATGAAGTCCCGTCTGGGATTCTCCATATGCACAGCGGTGGAGCCGGATATATTGATTCTGGATGAAGTGCTTTCTGTAGGGGACGCCAGATTCAGGAAGAAAAGTGAAAAGCGGGTAATCGATATGTTCGATAAAGGCGTTACGGTGCTTTTCGTTTCGCATTCAATCGAGCAAGTGAAGAATATTTGCGACAAGGCATTGATTCTGAAGGAAGGGAAGCTCATAAGCTTTGGTGATGTGGGTCCTGTCTCAGAGGAATACAATAAGCTTATTGAAGGATAGAGTCGGGAATAATAAACCGAGAGGATAATAAAACTTGAAGATTAATAAAAAGAAAATTAAAAGGCGTATAGATACCTTAGTAAAGCCGGGGCTATTCTTTTTGATGAACCGGATCTATGGTCTTTTGCTGCCGGTAAAGGAGAATCAGGTTTTATTCGCCTCTGATGATAGAGGGGAACTGGGTGGAAATATGGAGTTTATCAGCAAAGCTCTTCCGGAAGGATTGGTTCCCGTATATCAGTTCCGTACCGATCGAAGAGATAAAAGATCCTTTGGGAATATTATGGGGATGATTCGCAATATGACCACATCCAAGTATATTATTCTGGAGGATTATTACAAATACACCAGTTTTCAGAAAGTAAGACCGGGCCAGGAAATATGTCAGCTTTGGCATGCCGCAGGAGCATATAAGAAATTCGGTTATAGCAGAGAAGGTAATTCCGAGAATATAAGAATTCATCCGGGATACAGAAAATATGCCAAGGCCATTACCAGCAGCGATTTTATCAGAAAGAATTATGCGGAAGCCTTTGGTCTTTCTATTGAAAAGGTTCAGGCAACGGGAATTCCCAGAACGGATATTTTTTTCGATAAGGAATATGTAGAAAAAACCAAGGCTCAGATATACGAGGAATATCCGATATTTAAAGAAAAAAAGGTCATCATGTTTGCACCGACCTATAGGGGAATAAGAGCCTATGATGCTGCCTATGATTTTCAGATGATAAAACCGGATGTGCTGTTCCAGGGGCTTTCAGATGAATATGTCTTTGTATTTAAATGGCATCCTGCCACATATAACAATCTGAAAAGGGAAGAGAAGGAAATGTATAATATGGCCGAATATGGTGATTTCTTCTTAGACCTTTCCAGGGCCAGAGATATAAATGATTTGCTACTTGTTACGGATGTCCTGATAACAGACTATTCATCCGTCATATTTGATTATCTGTTGGTGGATAAGCCCTTGGTCTATTATGCCTATGACTTGGAGGATTATGCCGGCGGCAGAGGACTTTATTATGACTTTGATGATTATTGCTACGGAAGAGTCGCAGAGAATATAGAGGAATTAATTTCTGCAATTCGAGCAGAGGATATGTGCGCGGACAGACGGGATGAATTCCGCCGCAAATTCATGGAGGCTTGTGATGGCCATGCCACGGAAAACACCGTGGAATACCTGTTTGGTGACTATATTAGGGAGCATATCCAATGAAGTGGATGCTAACCTTTGGAAAAACAGTGCTTAAAGGTATTTACGGCATTCATAAATTGGCCAAACGAAACTCCAAAAAAGTAGTTTTTCTCAGCCGTCAGGAATCAATGCCTATTGATTTCAGGCTCCTTGATGCAGAATTAAAGAGACTGGATGCAGAGATAAAAACTGTGTTTTGCTGCAGGACTATGAAGCCGGGACTGGGGAGCAAGGTATTATACCTGGTGAACATAATTGGTCCTCAGCTTCATGCCTTGGCCACATCCAAGGTGGCAGTGCTGGATAGTTATTCTGCGCCCATAAGCATGCTCAATCATTTAAAGAGAGGTGATAGGGCAAGTCGCGACGGACTTAAGGTCATACAGATATGGCATGCCATGGGAGCCCTGAAGAAGTTTAGCAAAAGCATTGTTGGACAGAAGGAAGGCCGTTCTGAGGAATTGGCAGAAGCCTTGGATATGCATAGGAATTACGATATGATTCTGACCAGCAGTCCGGAAAGCAGAGAGGCATTTCAGGATGCATTCGGATATCCTGAAGAGAGCTTCCTGATAGGAGCTTTGCCCAGAACAGATTTGTTAAAAGATAAGGAGTATTTGGAGAAAAAAAGGGTAGAAATACTGGAAGACTATCCCTTGCTAAAGGGAAAGAAAATTGTCCTCTATGCGCCGACTTTAAGGATACAGGATCAAAGTAAGGAAGAGGAAGTAAGAAGAGCAAAGGAATTGATTCAGGCCTTGGATGATGAGTTCTATGTATTAATATCACCTCATCCTGTGAAGATGGACCATTATAGAACCGGAAGCAAAATCATAAAAGAGGGGTCGGAAGGTGTTCCCGATAGCCACCTGATTCCGGATAGAAGCACCTTTGACCTCCTTGCCCTTTGCGACTATTTTGTAACGGATTATTCCGCAGTGGTTTACGAAGCAGCAGTTGCAGGAAAGCCGATTTTCCTTTACGCCTATGACTTGGATTATTACCTGGATTCCAGAGGATTCTATTTGGACTATGAAAAGGATATGCCAAATGAACCAAGGCGAACTGCAGCAGAAATTAGCGACCAGATAAGGGCCTATGATAGAGGGGAAAATGCGTCGGAACTTAATGGGAAGGTAAAAGCCTTTGCGGATAGATTTGTGAAAAGTAGAGATAATAATACTAATTACAATAATACTAATTATTTGGCAGAGAAAATAATCGAGCTAATGAAAATGTGAGAAGTTTGGGAAACTATTTCAAGAAAACACAAGAAAACAAAGGGAGAAAAAAGATGAATATCTATGGATTGATTGTAGCCGGAGGTATTGGTAAAAGAATGGGAAGCGATATTCCCAAGCAGTTTCTAAAGGTAAGACATAAGGCAATAATCTCATATACTACCCAGGTATTTCTGGATTATTCGGACATTGAAAAGGTTATAGTATTGGTTCCGGAGGATTGGATAGTCTTTACTGAGGACCTCTTTATGCAGGACTTTGGCCAGCAGGATAAACTGGTGGTCGTTGCCGGTGGAGCCCTGAGAAACGATACCATCATGAACGGAATTAAGTACATAAAGGAGAATCTCCCCTTTGATGATGAAACAGTCATAGTGACCCACGATGCGGTTAGACCCTTTGTTACATCCAAGATAATAGATAGAAATATTCAGGCCCTGGAGAATTATGTAGCCTGCGATACGGTTATCGCGGCCACAGACACCATTGTAGAAAGCCTGAACCACGAATATATAACCGATGTTCCAAACAGAGCCAATCTGTACCAGGGCCAGACTCCTCAATCCTTTAGATTATCCAAGTTTGAGGAATTGTATAATGCCCTTAGCGAGGATGAAAAGGCAATTCTAACAGACGCAGCCAAGGTATTTGTCATCAAAGGAGAAAAGGTAGCCCTGGTAGAGGGGTCTGCTGCAAATATAAAGATTACCCACCCATCGGATTTGGATGTTGCGAATTCAATTCTTGGGAAGAGAAGATAAAAGGAGTACTATTATGAAGAATTACATATATAGATTAGTTAAGCCTGGAAAGATAGAAAGAGTGGAAAGCGAAATAGACGATAGGAATGAGGAACGCGTAATAGTACGCCCCACCTATATGTCTATTTGCCATGCTGACCAAAGGTATTATCAGGGACAGAGAGACCCGGAAGTATTAAAAAAGAAACTGCCCATGGCCTTGATACATGAGGGAATAGGGGAAGTTGTAAGAGATCCAAAGGGGGAATTCAAAAAAGGGGAAAAGGTAGTCATGGTTCCCAATACTCCCATGGAAGAGGATGAAATAATCGGAGGAAACTATCTGAGATCCTCCAGATTCAGAGCCAGCGGAGTAGATGGCTATATGCAGAGCTATGTGGATATGAGAAGAGATCTTTTGGTTAGATTGCCAAAGGGAATAGACAACGAGATTCTGGCATTCCTGGAAATCTGCACAGTGGATTATCATATAATTAGCCGCTTTGATAAAATAGCCGATAAACGCCGGGACATATTAGGAATTTGGGGAGAAGGTAATATGGGATATATTACAGCATTATTCCTGAAATACAGGTTCCCGAAATCAAAGATATATATGTTCGGAGTGGTGGACGAGAAATTAAAAGAGATAGAATTCGCAGACAAGGTCTATAACGTAGCCAGTATACCTGAGAATGTCTATGTGGATCACGCCTTTGAATGCGTAGGAGGAAAGCATTCCGGGACAGCGGTTAATCAGATAATAGACGACGTTATACGTCCTGAGGGAACCATTGCCCTGACAGGAGTATCAGAGGAGCCGATACCAATCCATACAAGAATGGTATTGGAAAAGGGACTTAGACTCTATGGCTCCAGCAGGTCGGAAGTAAAAGATTTCAAGGATACTTTGAAACTATATACCCAGCATCCTGAGGTGCCAAAGGCACTAAAGAGAGTAGTGGGGAAAACTATAGAAATCAATACCATTGAGGACATACATAGAGCCTTTGAAGAGGATATAAATAATCCAAGTGCCAAGACAGTACTTAAGTGGAATATAGAGTAACCACCATTAAACCAAGCATTAATTTATATAAGCATTAATTATTTAAGCATTAATTATTTAGGAAGATTGCAGCAAATGAAAAATGAGAATCGTGTAAAAAATACCATAAAGACCTATTTTATTTACACGGTTCTTTTTTTGCTGGTGGCAAGTCTGGTCTATCTTCCTTTTTTAATTCAAGGAAAATCCTTTGTATTCAGCGACGAAAGCGGCGGAGGGGACGGTCTGGTTCAACACTATAATTCCTTTGTCTACTACGGAAAGTATCTTAGAGAAATCGGAAGAACATTGATAAATAGCCATAAATTGGTGGTACCTATGTTTGATTTCTCCATAGGTTATGGACAGGATATCATTCAAACTCTAAGTTATTACGTTATTGGGGATCCATTTTCCTTCCTTTCGGTTCTATTTCCCGTTAAATATAGCGAACTTGGTTATTGTTTAGTGATTATTCTAAGGGGTTTCTTCGCCGGAATCGCCTTTTTGGCTTATTTTAGATATTTGAAAAAACGTGATGCTTCCGGCCGTGAGTCCGATCCAATTATATATCCTGTCATAGGCGCAATAATATATGCCTTCTCATCATATCCTGTGGTAATGGGGTTAATTCATCCCTATTTCCTAAACCCCATGATATTTCTTCCCTGGATGCTATTAGGTGCTGAGAAGATTCTTAGAAGAGAAGGCATCAAGACTTTCATAATAGCAACTGCTGTGGCTGCCCTTTCTAATTTTTATTTCTTCTACATGCTGGTTCTGTTTACAGTACTATATGTGATTATCAGAATCCTTATGCTGGGAGAATTAACGAGCATCATCGGATTCCTGCTAAAATTCCTGCTTAGCGGATTATGGGCCGGACTAATTGCTGCGGTTCTACTGCTTCCATCGTTAATGGGCATTCTAACCTCCTCCAGAGCAACTATGGATATTGTTGTGCCAAGGTTTTACGATAATCTGTATTATACGGACATACTTGGGTTTTTCCTAACGGGAGGAGGTTTTAAGAATTATCCAATTATGGGATATACGGTAATTGCCCTCGTATCAATAATTCTTTTATTTAGAAGTCTAATATTGAGAAAGGGAAGAAATCTGGTATCCGATATAGGGGTTTTGGCCATACTTCTTTTGATGATTTCCTTCTGTTCCTTCCCATTTTTCGGTCACGCCTTTAATGGCTTCGCATATGTGACCAATAGGTGGGTATGGGGAATGTCTCTATTAATCGCATATATAGTAGGCGAATATCTGCCGGACATGGAAAGAATGGGCAAGGGATGGGCTGCTGCAATTGTG
>CACXFN010000213.1 GCA_902766915.1 uncultured Eubacteriales bacterium | reverse complement strand
ATAAACAAGGGTGAGGTTTTTAGGTGAACCGGTTTCCAAAAATCTCTTTTCAACGGCCTTGGTCAGAGCCTCTGCCATACAACTGGCAACAAAGCCTGAACTTGTGATAGTACAATTGTCGGGGATCATTGCTGCAGCCTCTGCTGCGGTGATAACAGGTACTTTTCTCATGACGTATCCTCCTGTCATTTAGAAATGAAATGTGTAACAGATGAGGCTGCCCTAAAGGGGGCAGCATTTTAACATGAGTTTTGGCGAATAAATCTCTACCCAATATCAAAGAAACGATTTAGAAAATGTTGCATGCTTTTCGAATATTTAGCATGCGAATTATTTGCTACAACAAATATACATCAAACATTTTGTTTTGTCAAGAAATTGTCGATTTCATATTTTTGCGGGATAAAAATGATCCCGAACTCTATTTATGTCACGAACTCCATTTCCGGATTCCTATTTGTTGACAAATACATGGATGGTGGTATACTTGTATACACAAATACTTAAATGCAGAATCATAAAGATATGAAAGGGAAGCGTAATGATTGAAATCAACAGAAAATCAAATCTTTTGGAGCAACCGAGTTACAAGTATTCGCTCCAGGATGTGGAGGAACCGAACCTATATAGGGAGATATATAATTACGAGGAAGTGCCAAAACTCATATTCAACCACCGCCGTGTTCCTATGAATATGCCGGAGGATATTTGGATTACCGATACATCCTTTAGGGACGGACAACAGTCCCTGGCTCCATATAAACCGGAGCAGATTGCTCACCTATATAAACTCATGTCCAAGCTGGGAGGTCCCTACGGAATCATTAAGCAGAGCGAATTCTTCGTCTATTCGGAAAAGGATAGAAAGGCGCTTCAGCTTTGCCGTGAGATGGATTTAAAATTCCCGGAAATAACATGCTGGATAAGAGCCAGCAAAGAGGATTTTAAGCTTGTTAAAAACCTGGAAATAAAGGAGACAGGGATTCTGGTTTCCTGCAGTGACTACCATATATTTAGAAAGATGGGCATGAAGAGAAGGCAGGTAGTTGACTTCTATCTGGAAACCATAAGAGATGCCTTTGACGCAGGAGTCATTCCGAGATGTCATTTAGAAGACATTACCAGGGCGGATTTCTATGGATTCGTGGTTCCCTTTGTTAATGAAATACAAAAGGTCTCTAAGGAGGCTGGAGTGGCAATTAAAATTAGAGCCTGCGATACTATGGGATACGGTGTTCCTTATTCGGGTGCGGCCCTTCCCAGAAGCGTTCCGGGAATTATATACGGCCTTCAACATTATTCCGATGTTCCTTCGGAATGTCTGGAATGGCATGGTCATAACGACTTTTATAAGGGGGTTGTAAATGCCACATGTGCATGGCTATACGGTGCATCTGCAGTTAACTGCTCACTCCTTGGAATTGGAGAGAGGACAGGTAATGTCCCTCTGGAAGCCATGATCATGGAATATGCTTCAGTAAGAGGAAGTCTGGACGGCATGGATCCTACCGTAATTACGGAAATCGCCAGATATTTTCAGGATGAAATAGGATATAAGATTCCGGACAATACGCCCTTTGTTGGAGAAAATTTCAACGTAACCAGGGCAGGAATACATGCTGATGGACTTATGAAGGACGAGGAAATCTACAATATCTTCGACACAAAGAAAATACTAAATCGCACGCCGGGAGTCACGGTAAGCAAAACCAGTGGTGCTGCAGGAATAGCATACTGGATAAATGAACATTACAGATTACCGGAAGGCGAGAAGGTGGATAAGAATAATCCATTGGTCAGCAAGATGAAGGAATGGGTTGATGAAATGTATGCCGACGGAAGGACCACGGTTCTTTCAAATATGGAATTGGAAGCAAGGTACGAGGAATTAAGTAAAGAGTTATAAAGGAATAAGAGGATATTAAGATGATTATTGAATACAAACCAATGTCGTTGGCGGATCAGGTATATGAAAGATTGGAAGAGCATATTCTAAACGGTGATTATAAGCCTGGAGACATACTGACGGAAAAACAACTATCTGCTGATTT
>CACXFN010000212.1 GCA_902766915.1 uncultured Eubacteriales bacterium | reverse complement strand
CATCCCCATATAATCGCTGCGGAAAGCGTAGTCCGTATAAAATCTATAATTCCTTCCTCTTTGCCATGCCATATAGGAAAGAATATTGGCAGCACCTGCGGATACGCCAATATAAATATCGAACTCGATGCCTTCATCCATCAGTCTGTCCATAACCCCGGCCCCATATATACCGCGCATACCGCCGCCTACATCTATTATTCCTGTTTTCAATTCTTCTCACCTAATTAAAAATGCTATAACTAACTAAAAGAGTTTATTCAAGCATACCTATGAGGGTTTCCTCATCTATTATTGGGATTCCCAATTCCTTTGCCTTCTTATTCTTTCCGGAATTGGACGTTATATCGTTATTAACCAAATAGCTGGTTTTACTGCTGACGGACCCTGCCACCTTGGCACCGGCCTTTTCCAAAACACTGACCAATTCATCGCGATTTGCGAAATTGTTGAGACTTCCAGTTATGACGAAGGTCTTGCCTGCAAATACCTGATTGTCCAAATTCTCCTCGTAGCTTTCGTCTATATCCAAAACCTCCAGAAGATCTTCCACCATCCTTCTTTTCTCCTCATCATTAAAGAAGGCACGGAATCCATCTGCCAATACATCTCCCACTCCGTCGATTGTCAGAAGTTCATCCCTTGATAAATCCTGAATCGACTCCCATTTGTTTTTGCAATGTCTGGCGATGACCTTGGCATTAGCAACGCCAATACCTGTAACCCCCAAGGCATATAGCAGCCTATCGGGACTTGTATGCCTGGCCTTCTCAGTAGCTGCGATTATATTATCAAAGGACTTCTCACCAAAGCCTTCCATATTTACGATTTCATCTCTGTACCTTTTTAGTTTAAACAGGTCCGCAGGTTCGTGTATCATTCCCTTGGCGATAAACTTTTCTATTGTCATCTCCGATAGCCCATCAACATCCATAGCATCTCTGGATACAAATAGTGTAAAGCTCTTAATCTTTTTGGCTGTACAATGAGGATTTCCGCAGAAAAGTGTTTTTACATCATTCTCACTTTTTATCTCAGCAGATGAACCACATACCGGACAGGCCTTCGGAATCTCTATGGAATTGGATCTGGTTAAATTCTCCGCAATCTGAGGAATAATCATATTGGCCTTATAAACTTCCACCCTGTCCCCAATGCCAAGTTCCAGGTCTTCCATAATGCTGATATTGTGAAGCGATGCTCTTGTAACTGTCGTCCCTTCCAAATCAACAGGATCGAATATAGCAATGGGGTTAATAAGGCCGGTTCTGGATGCACTCCACTCTATCTCCCTTAGAATTGTCTCTGCAATTTGATCTCTCCATTTAAAGGCTATGGAATCCCTTGGAAATTTAGCCGTTTCCCCCAGGCTTCGGCTGTATTCTATATCATCAAGGGTAAGGACCAGACCATCCGACGGAATGGGATTGGACTCCACTTCACCTTCGAATTCACCCACGGCCTCAACCACTGTATTCCCTCTTACCATTCTATATTTAACCACATCAAAGCCAAGGCTCACAAGCCATTCCATGGCTATACGACGGCTCTTAAGAACTCCATGAGGCATATCCGAGTCCATGTCTAAAGCCTCCGAATTACCCACATGACTGAAGGCATAGAATCTGACACGTCGCTCCTTTGTAATCGCGCTATTAAGTTGTCTCACAGAACCGGAGCATAGGTTCCTGGGATTTTTGTACTTGGCATCAAGTTCCGGAATGGCGTCGTTAATTTCTTCAAAGTCCTTGTAGCTAATAACCGCCTCTCCTCTTACCACCAGCAGGCCCTTATATGCTATCTTAACAGGCAGATTTACAAAGGTCTTTGCATTGGCGGTAATTACCTCTCCAACAGTTCCGTTTCCCCTTGTTACCGCTTTTACCAGTTCTCCATTTTCATAGGTGAGAACAACGGTTAGACCATCCAATTTCCAGGAAAGAAGCCCCTCATGGTCTCCTAACCATGCTGCCAATTCTTCTCTATCTTTAGTCTTGTTCAGAGAAAGCATGCGGGAGGGGTGTTCCTCCTTCGGTAATTCCGAAAGCACCTCATAACCAACCTGCTGCGTCGGGCTTCCCGCCAGCACAGTATTGGTTTCCCCTTCTAATTTCATCAATTCGTCGTAAAGAGCATCGTATTCGAGATTGCTCATTATCTCTTTACCGTCAACATAATAGGCCTTCGCTGCCCTATTAAGTATTTGGACCAATTCATTCATACGAGAAATTGCATTAGACATTTTTTGCTCCTAATTGTAAACAAATTCTTTGATTAACTTAATTTGGTTAAGGGTGCCATTCCTTTAGCCAATTTCTTTTCTGAAGATTCGCTGTCAAACAAAACTGTCACGGTAGACCCCGTAGTTGCGGTTACTGTACCGGGTCCAAACTTGGCATGTTCCACCCTGTCACCAATGGCATATTCAATATTTGAAGCGGATGGCGTTGCTGCCTTCTTTGTTGCTTCCCTAGCCGCCTTTAGGGCATCATATGGTTTAAACCCGTTCATTGCAGCTGATGAGGCACCATCAACGGATCCTGTATAAACACCGGGGCCTGTAACTCTACCTATACCAAAGTCATTTCTTCTCACAAATACCGAATCTCCGGAAAGAACCCTTTTATCCACTTCTCTCAGGAACTGAGATTCTCTGGTGTAGTCCGTTCTTCCGTAAAGGGTTCTGGTGGCGGCACTGGTCAGAAATAGCCTTTCTTTAGCTCGGGTCATTCCTACATAGCAAAGCCGACGTTCCTCCTCAATTCCATCGGGAGTATCGAAGCTTCTATGTCCCGGGAACAATCCATCCTCCATACCAGGTAAAAATACCACAGGGAATTCCAACCCCTTGGAACTATGCATGGTCATTAAAACCACCGCGTCTTCCTTTTCATCGTGGTTATCTATTTCTGCCATCAGCGATATCTTTTCCATAAATCCGGACAGGCTGGGACCCATCTCTTCTTCGCCATCCTCAACTTCCTGCAAAACTCCTCTAACAGCATTCCCGGACATTTCTTCTTCATAGTCCAATATTACTGTCTTAAATTCCATAAGGTTTTCTATTCTGCCGTCAGCTTCTATGGTATTTTCATTTTCCAATGACGAAAGATAACCTGTATTCACCAGAAGCTGGTTGTAGATATCAGATACCCTTAGGTTTTCCTCCTCCAACCTACACTGAGTGATAATATCAACCATTCTTTTTACAGGTTCAATGGCCTTGCTTGGCAGACTATGAAGCACCGCGGGATCCTCTAAGGTTTCCAACATGCTTTCACCACGAACTAAGGCCAAGGCCTGAAGTTTCTCCAGAGTTTTCTCTCCCATCCCCCTCTTTGGTTCATTTATAATTCTCCTGAAAGAGATTTCATCCTTAGGATTCACCACCAGCCTCATATAGGACATGATGTCTTTAATTTCTTTTCTATCGTAATACCTTAAACCGGATAAAACCCTATAGGGAATATCACGCCTTGTGAATGCATCCTCAAATTGTCTGGACTGGGCATTGGTTCTATATAATACTGCAAAGTCGCTGTACTTTCTGTGAGCACCGGAGTTCTTTCCGGAGTTCTTCCTACCCTCATTGGCCTCATCAGTCATAAGTAGTTCAATTTCACCTGCAACAAAGGATGCTTCATCCTTTTCGTCTTCTGCTCTATAATATGTAACTTTGTCTCCCGCCTCTGCCTCGGTCCATAGTTTTTTATTCTTTCTGCTCATATTATGCTCTATAACCGAATGAGCTGCAGAAAGAATATTCGCCTTTGATCTATAATTCTGTTCCAGCTTTATTACTTTGGCCTTTGGGAAATCCTTTTCAAAATCCAGGATGTTTCTGATATCCGCTCCGCGCCATTGATATATGCATTGGTCGTCATCGCCCACAACACATATGTTTTGATACCTCTCCGCCAAAAGATGAATCAGTTCATACTGAATCCTATTGGTGTCCTGATATTCATCCACCATGATATAGCGAAATCTCTCCTGGTACTCCAGAAGAATTCTTTCATCGACTTTAAGGAGTTTCACTGCGTTAATCAGCAGGTCATCAAAGTCCATGGCATTGTTGTCTTTCAATGTCTTTTCGTACTTGTAATAGGCATTTACCAGAGCCTTACTTCTGGCATCGCTATCCGATTGCTCCTCAAACTTTCTCGGTGTTATTCCTTGCTCTTTTTTATCGCTTATAACCGCCAAAATATATGGCACTTTAAAAATCTTTGAATCAAGATTCAGTTCCTTTATTATATTTCTAACCACCGTTTTTTGGTCCGTGGTATCGTAGATTACAAAGTCTTTATTGTATCCGATTACGTCAGCATGTTCCCTTAACATACGAAGACACATGGCGTGAAAGGTCATAATCCACATGCCGCGGGTACTGCCCACCAATGCCTCTACTCTCTCTCTCATTTCTGTGGCAGCTTTATTGGTGAAGGTTACAGCAAGAATCCGCCATGGTTCCACACCTTGATCTATTAAATATGCAATTCTGTGGGTCATGGTACTTGTTTTTCCGGATCCTGCTCCAGCAAGTATTAACAGCGGGCCTTCCGTGCACTTAACTGCTTCTATTTGTTTATTGTTTAAGTTTCCGTAGTTCATTCCTTCTCCATAGCTATTCATATCATTTAACCATAACATTCTACCACAATCCCCATAGTATGTGTTTGGAAATATTAAAGGTATCAAAATTTGTAAAACCATATTCTTTAAAAAGAAAGAGACGATTGTCTAACCGCCTCTTTGATCCTTAACTTTATGAGTAAGATGTATGTCTTTTACGAAATACCTATTTGGAAAGTATTATTCCATCTCCTCTACCTGCATAACATTTCTGGGGTAATTATATCTGCTATATGACGTGTAGTCGGTATAGTATGCGATACGCCATCCCGGAGTAAGGATTGAATCATAGAAATAGGGCATTCCCTCCTCTGTAATCTCTACCCAGGCATGATCTATCTGATCTGAGCCGATTGTTCCATACAGCATACGTGCATTATAGCCCAACATATTAGCCATATAATATAATGTGGCTGCCTTCACATAGCTGTTACCTTCCTTGCGTTTAAATCCAAATTCAGCAAAGTATTCTGCACCCCATTTTGGATTTACACCACGTTCAAATTCATAGTCGCTGATGCTTCTGGACCATTCATAGGCAGCACTCAGGTTACGTCCAACGCTATCCAGTACGTCCTTGGCTAAAAGGCATTCCTCCGTAATATTGTAATCTCTGAAATAATAATGCAGATTTCCGGTCTTGGCCCAACCATCCTGCGCAAGTTTTCCATCGCTGGTGGCACCGTAATACTGTCCGTCTACGGTGAATGCCGTATTTTTAACCACCGCACCTGAACGGGATGCATAATAGCGATCTCCCGCCAAAGTGAAGAATGTACGCTTAAGAAGGTTTCCTTCTATGTCCGTACAATAAGTATCCTTACCTATATCCAGAAGTCCTGTTTTCTTGGCGCCACCATTTACGAATAGTCCTGTTGCATCATTTGATACAACCACAGGTCCGCCAAATACCGTTGCATGTCTGACCATAGGCTGATTAACTACATACTGATAGGATGAGATGAATCCTGTATCCTGAGCGGTTAAAAGAAGTGGCGCATTTTTCTTTGCTGCCAGAACACCGCCACAGAGTCCATCAGGGAAATTAACCCCTGAAGCAAAGGTTACTTCTGTGGATGTGGGATAGAACATGCTGGCGATTGCTACGGAAGTGCCATATCTGTCGCTACCAAATATTCTGGTTGGTATCCTGTAACGAGAAATCTGTTCTTCCACAGCCTGATTAACTGCAGCTGTTCCGCCTATAATAAACACTCTTCTAATAGCATTGGAATGCTCTCTGATAAAATCCTGCTGCTCAGTTGTAAGGCTTTTCCCCACCAGCATGATTGGCCTGCCTGCTCCAGATGCAGATAATGCATCGGGGAAATTCTCGCCGGAGCAAATCAGCAAATCGTCATCATTGGAAAAGCTCTCCTTTAGTATTGCCAGGTTGGTATCATATCTGGTTGTGCCGGATAACCTCATAACATCCGGAGTTATGGCTCTTAGATTCAATTCCAGGGAATTGGATATGGCATAGGTTCCACCAAGGATAAAGATAGTTCCGCCTGGTTTAAGGTTCATTCTTATATAGTTTAAGGCTTCATTGTAATTCTGATTGTCCACTATGATAAGTGGTGCAGAATACTTCTCAGCCAGGTATCCACCGGATAAAGCGTCGGGATAAGCATCTCCTCTGGCAACTACCACAGCATCAAATCTGCTTACTCCCAATTCTTCCTTAAGAGCCTCAGCAATCTGAATGCTGGTATCATATCTGTTTTGACCATATACATTGGTGATGCCAAAAGTGTCATCTGCATAAGTCGGCACTGCTGTTATAACCGAGGGTATTACAAGCATTACCGCCAGTACCATGGCCACTATTGCTCTCACGCTTTTATTTTTCCTTAAGCCCATTTTTATCACTACCTCCTAAGCAAATCCAAATACTACCTTCAACTTGTGGAGAATAATCAAGAATAATCAAGAATAATCCGGAATATCCGTATCAATCGGTACTGGCTCCGGTTCAGGTTCCGGCTCCGGTTCAGGTTCCGGCTCCGGTTCAGGTTCCGGCTCCGGTTCAGGTTCAGGCTCGGGTTCCGGTCCAGGTGTCGGCTCTGGCTCCGGTGTGGGTTCCGGTTCTACATTGGTATTTCCACCTGAGTTACCCCCTGAATTGTTTCCGCTACTATTTTCATTTCCGTTTCCGGAATTGTTGTTATTGTTTTCATTATCCTCAGGTTCATTCTCATTATTATCATCCTGCTCCAATCCAGTGTCCTGAGGTTCATCTATTACAGTGCCTTCAGCCTCTGAGGCTTTCCTTCTATCTGCTTCCTGTTTAATCTTCTTCCCTAATTCGTCTGCTTTTTTCTTGGCTTCGGTTTCAGTCTTTTTAGCTGCAGCAAAAAGCTCACCTCTATGTCCATTCTGTAATTCCGAGGTTCCGTACTTTATTTCATATGTAAGCTTTTTAATCGCCTTGCTCACCTTTAATTTATCAGGGGCCTTGACAGTGGATCTGAGACTACACCCTGAAAGCGTCAT
>CACXFN010000211.1 GCA_902766915.1 uncultured Eubacteriales bacterium | reverse complement strand
GCCTGCCTGCCTGCCTGCCTGCCTGCCTGCCTGCCTGCCTGCCTGCCTGCCTGCCTGCCTGCCTGCCTGCCTGCCTGCCTGCAGAGGATTGTCGGCCGTCTGGGCGATCATGTCAAGCGTTTTCTCGTCCATTTTTCGTATTTCCTTTCAGGTTCACATACACCATTTCGATCGGGTTAAAGAGCCGGGGGATTTTGCTTGTATTAGACAGCCCTCTGCTAACAATCATCTTCCCATATTGCCCTTCATGAACCCCAGCGGTATATTTGGGGAATCTCCCCTGACCGCTTGTGTAGAAACCTTGACCAAATATTCTGACCTGCCCGCCGTGCGAGTGCCCAGCAAGAACCAAGTCTATCCTTCTATCCTTCAGATACGGATTCTGAACAGCCCAGTATTCTGGATGATGGCAGAGTAGGATCTTGTACCCGTTTTGTTCCTCGAACTCTGGAAGCCATGAGCTGTCTGGTGCCTTCCGGTTCTCGTAACTGTCTCCAGCGATATATTCCCTCTCAAGGTTTCCTTCTTTGTAGTTTGGATAGGATGCGTAAAAGCGTTTCTTGAAAGTCCAGTAATTTGTTACATCTGCAGCAGAAAGACCACCTATCAACAGCTCGCCATGATTGACCCATTCATTATCAAGGATTTTCATGCCAGACTCTTGTAAAAGCCTCACATCGTCCTCAGAAAGCAGCCATTCATGGTTTCCATAGACAAAGTATGTGGGAGCAATGGTCGGGAGGGTTTTGATAAGCTCAACTGCATACGGAAACTCATTCAGCCAGTTTTTCCCGCGTGGAAAGCTCTGATTCCGAATCACCGCTCCGTAAACAATGTCTCCCAGGCAGAAGATAATATCCGGTTTGTTATCTTTCAGATTCCGGAATACCCGGTCATTTTTAAAGCCATGCGTATCAGCCACAACGGCTATGCGATAAGCATGTCCGAGTTTATGGCTGAATTCATTATAGTGAGTTGTTTGCATGGCAAACTCCCATTGCTGTCAGTCTCTTCTGAACAGGTCGCGCGTATAAACCTTCTCTTCCACATCATCAAGGCAGGCGTCATAGCGATTTGCAATAATAGCTTGTGCCTGCGCCTTGAAGGCTTCCAGATCGTTGACAACTTTCGAGCCGAAGAAGGTGGACCCATCCGCAAGCGTCGGTTCATAGACGATCACAGTCGCACCCTTAGCCTTAATGCGTTTCATGACTCCCTGAATGCTCGATTGCCGGAAATTGTCGCTGTTGCTCTTCATCGTAAGGCGGTAGACTCCAATCACAACCTCGCGTTCTCCGACATATCCACCAGAATAGGAATTAGCTCCAGCTATGGTAAGCACACGGTCAGCGATGAAGTCTTTCCTCGTGCGGTTTGCCTCAACGATGGCTTGAATCAGATTCTCCGGCACATCCTCGTAGTTCGCCAGAAGCTGCTTTGTGTCTTTAGGCAAACAATATCCGCCGTACCCGAATGAAGGATTGTTATAGAAATCTCCAATGCGAGGATCAAGGCTAACACCTCGAATGATGTCGGCTGTGTTCAGGCCCTTCATCTCAGCGTAGGTATCCAGTTCGTTGAAGTACGACACACGGAGAGCGAGATATGTGTTTGCAAAGAGCTTCACAGCTTCAGCTTCTGTGTAACCCATGAAGAGCGTGTCGATATCTGGCTTGAGAGCACCTTCTTGAAGCAGAGACGCGAACTTCTCAGCTGTAGGTCTTGTGTGTTCATCACAGCCCAAGATGATCCTGCTTGGATACAGGTTGTCGTATAGAGCCTTAGACTCTCGTAAAAACTCCGGACTGAAAAGAATACGGTCTGTGTCAAACTTCTTTCTGACGGACTCTGTGTAGCCGACGGGAATGGTAGATTTGATAACCATCATCGCAGTGTCGGATGATTTGAGAACGAGATCAATTACAGCCTCCACCGCAGAGCAGTCGAAGAAATTCTTCTGTGGATCATAGTTTGTCGGTGCTGCAATGATGACAAGTTCTGCGTCCTTATAAGCACTTGCTCCGTCTGTGGTCGCCGTCAGATCAAGTTCCTTTTCAGCAAGATACTTCTCGATGTAATCATCCTGAATTGGAGACTGCTTCTTGTTTATTTTCTCAACTTTTTCCGGTACGATATCAACCGCCACAACATGGTTATGTTGTGCTAAGAGAACCGCAAGAGAAAGTCCCACGTACCCAGTTCCTGCTATTGCAATGTTCATATTGTGTTATCCCCTCTGGTTTAGATCAATTCTCATAAGAATAAATATAAGTGCCCACTGTCTTGGATATTAATATTCTGATTATTTTAGGTCTATTTAATGATATGCTTGTTCTAAACTATTATTGCTCGTTGTATATTGCAGTGAAAACATGATTTGAGATCTGCTTCTCCTCAGGGGGTAGAATCATGTAGTCTCCATAACTACTACGCAACACTCCATCATAATTCTTCGGTACACTAAAATATTCATCTTCAAATTTTAGGAGCGTTGGCTCTTCATTTAATCCAAAGTCCTCGGTGTTCCATGATTTAAAATAACTGTCGTAAGCAAATGCAGCGTATTTCCCTCCTTTACATCTTTTCCTGATAATATTATTTGTTTCACTAATTATTCTATCAGGAGGACCAAATAACTTACCAACAGAGTAATAATAGGCTTTTTGTAATATTTTTTTATACAGCACCTTTCGTGACATACTTGTAATTGCTTTGACCTGAACTCTCTTCATATGAGAGTCGTAGAATGAAACGATTTCACGCAGAAAATCGTTTGCTTCTTGAACGTTATCAGCATCAAAAAAATCCAGCGGAAACAGATCAATCGATAATCCATAAACATATCCTGTGTTGAATCTTGACGGAAGAACAGTAGTTTTTTTATTACATAGCTTTGGCCAGAACAAACAATAACCCTTATTGATTTCATTCGAAACTATATGCCAATCCGAATTCTCAAACAATTCAGGGTTTTTCATGATCCTGTCATAATCTGACCTGGGTAATAATAGATCAATATCATCATCCCATGGGATAAATCCTTGATGTCTCACAGCCCCTATCAAAGTACCATAAGCAAGATAATACCGAATACCTAATTCATCACATCTCCGCTTGAAGTAGCACAGCCCTTCGAAAGCAATTTTTTTGATGTCTTCATCCGATACTATTTTCATATACATTGTCTCCTCTACAATGTTGTGATCATTCATACTCCTTGTCAAATACAACTGTCTCAAAATATTCGAGGTTTGCTTTTCGTTCAGCTTCTGGAGGAAGCTGCATATAGTCTCCATACATCTTCCTCAAATATTTATCGCATTCTTGTGGAATATAGTATTGCCGGTCTTCAAACTGAGCCAATACCGGAGTCCCAAACCACTCTATCGGAGAACACTCATTCTCGTATGGATGACGACCTGCCATAGAACAAAGATAATGTGTGCCCGCCTTTTCGTAACGACGCATCTCAGCATCTAATTCCTCGTTCAGTTGATCTATGCTTATCCCTGCATACCGAAGGCTTCTAATTACTTTGGCCGTATTTTTGATTGGCGATGCTGAATAATTATAATGCCTTTTTATATAAATCTTATGCTTTACAGCATTAACCTGGGCAGCATGCTGTTCTCTCTCTTCAACAGTATCAGGTGCTGCATCAAGCGGAAAAACATCAAGATAAATGCCCGCATGGAAAGTTTCATGATTAAATTTATCATACTGGCGATAGAGTTTTGTCCCTTTTATGCCTACCAAGGCATGAGGATTTGTATACCCACGCACTGTTTTGTAATCGTAGTATTGAAACCTCGGATTAAGTTGACGTTCACAGGCAGCCTTGAATTTTACATATTCTGGACGTGGCATTGCGCAATCAATATCGAAATCCCAAGGTATAAATCCGCTGTGTCGTAATGCGCCAATTGCAGAGCCAGCAATCAAGTAATACGTAATTCCCTCATCAACACATATTCTGTGAATTTCATCCATTATTTCCATTTGGGCCAAGTGAAGCCACTCAAACTCTTTCTGATTCATATAATTCATCCTTTGTTTAATTTATTTTTCTCTTTAGGAAAACAGAAATAAGCTGATCAATACAATCTCTATAAAAAATGAAAGACATCACGAACACTATCACTGAGGCAGCAAAAAAAACTATCACGCCTTGAACGATCCAGCTAATCCAGCCGTGACTGATTTGAATTTTACTGCCAAATATCGCGTAGAATAGTATCACAATACCTACTGTAACAATAAGCCATACTTTTTTAACTGCTATTTTTTTAGGACTCATTCCAAGAACATTTCTCGATGCAAATATCTCATATTGAACAGTTCTATAAATGTTTGCGATAAGAGTTCCAATAATCAAACCATTAATTCCAAGAGGTTTGATCAGAACTAATGAAAGAACAAGGTTTATTCCCGCTTCTATAGCTGCGCCAATTTTCGTTTCTTCATATTTGCCTGTGGCATGTACTAAAATAATATACGGATCTCTAATACAGTAAATTGCTTCTGTTAAAGTTGCCAATATAGCAAAACTTGGAATCATATAATTTATATCGGTAACCCCATCTGTATAGAGTTTTATGAAAGGAAGTATCAAAACTCCAACACAGCTAAATACAACTGCGACAAAACAGTATAAACCGTGCTCGCACATTGAGAATCGACGACGTAAAGTCTCCATCTCCCCTTTTACCCACATATTTCCAAAAGCTGCCTCTAGTCCATTTTCAAAAATCTGCATTATTGATTTCATTTTACCAAGGACAAGGTAATACACCGAATAAATAGAAAGAACCTTTGCATCCGCGAAAAGAGTGAGCAAAACGACATCACTATTGCTGTGAATAATATTAGCGATTGAATGGAACATCACCGCATTACGGTTCTTTATACCTGTAGTGTCTGGTTCACAATCGCTGATCAACTTGTATTTCTTCTTCACATAAAGATTAAGGGCAATAGGCGCTAAAAGGAATACAAGTGAACTGGCTCCTTTGACCACGAATATAGAACATCCTAATCCCACGAACAAAACCGTCAGCAAAGTTTCTGTAATACGAGCAGTTGTGTATACATTTTGTGAGATATAGCCTGTCTGGTCGGCCATTAGCAAAGTCTTGTTTGGCAGTGCAAAGTAATACTCACCGAACACACTCATACACACAATAAGTATAAGCAGATCATTCTCATAAAAACTCAGATCATTATGAGAAATCAGAGGATAAACAACCAGCAGGATCCCAGCGTAAATCAGTAATGCTATTCCAACCTTATGCATGAAGTTCTTTGTAGCCTTCATGATCCTGCTTGTAGCCAATGTATCGTTTCGTGCCAATGATTTATATAGTTCTACCCTTGTTGCACCGCCTATACCAAGTGTCAGAACAGAGATCATCCCTAGAATCTGCGTTAAGGATGCATAAACGCCATTATATGTAGAACCGTAATGAGTAAGAATAAGCCGAGGAACTATCAAACCGCAAACTATAGAAACGATCTGGTATAACCCCGATGAAATGATATTCAGTAGAGCTCTTTTTGTACGCATTAGCAACGCCTTCCACTTTGCACGTATTCCATTAGGAACAAGCAATTAAACGAACATTATAACTATAATGGTTATAGGATTGTTTATAAGGAAATTCGTGAGGCACCCTGACTGTAGAACAACCGGCAACAATCTGATGGTTTGTAAAAACCCGAAGGAAATACATAGAATCCAAACAGATACTTGCCCAATTTCAAAACTGTTAAACTCCATATTCTTATTAATAAACATATATCCTACCAACATAGACAAAGCAGCTGCATAGCGCCAATAATGAGGAGCATTGAAAACATTTGTGGCGAAGATCATGACGCATATCAAGAATATAAAATTTGTCAATGAGTCTTCTATTTTGAATCTTCTAAGCACCAACTTTCCAGAATCTAACACCTTTGGAAACGTAAACAAAACAGTCAATACTGCATATGCCATACAAACAACATAATTTACATTATTCCACCAATATGTTCTATAAGCGGCTCCATACCCCGTAGCAGCATACTCATCCGAAGAATATCGATAAGCTTTAATAATAGACTGGGTAATAACGCTGCTTCCTTGAAATATAGCAATATTGTTATAGGCAAGATCAATGAATGTTGAAACAAAAAATGCAAGTGCAAACGTTATTATTGGCCTTTTTTTTGCCAAAGGCACAAGCAACCTTAAAATGACTAAAGAAATTGCGGATGAGTGAATCAGACAAGGGATGATGTACAATAATATCGTTCCTACATTCCTTTTATGCTTTGATAAATCCCTGTAAGCTGCCAAGCAAATAATAGAAAAAGCGGTAACATTTCTGATATTGTTTATTATGCTAAAATACGGCAACAGTAAAAATTGAATGAGTAGAATTTTGGGAATCAGCTCTGTCTTCTCCATACGCTCAGCATAATCACAGGTAATATAGCCTGAGATCCCGTATACAACAGCTACAGTAGTAAGCGCCACCAGATTTGGGGAGCCTAATTTCCCAGCGATCCAAAACCAAATATTCAAGATGTAATGGCCTGAGTAGTCAGACCTGAATAGTGCATCGGAAAAGCTCATCCTGCCTAGCTGTTCAATCAGATAGTAGTATCTATAGGTGTCCGAACTTGTGGTTGGCTCATATGAATAAGCAAATAGTGCCAATCCCAGGACGCACATCCACAGATAGTTTCTCCATAATTGTGGACGCCGCACTAATAATAATACACTTACGAATAAGAGTGGCGGCATTAAAGAAAGTAATAATCCAAATAGTATAACCATTCGTCACAATTCCTCATGCATTCAACATTTACATTCCGGCTCAACGCATAATTCTAAAACCGACTTCACAAATCCTACAATTGCACCAGAAGCGTGTTGGTTCCATCATTCACTTAGAATATTGCTCAATATAGCCTTCCGTCATATGTTTTAATGAAAAGGCCTCGGCCACTATTTCGGCCGAATGTGCAACTCTTGTCCTAAAGTCAGTATCCTCAATCATTTTAATCAATTTATCAGCAACATCAGATGAATCCGTATTACATACGCACCCGTCTATTCCGTCCCTAATCATGTCTGGAATACCGCCAACATTTGTGGCAACAATCGGGAGTCCTGCCGCCATTGCCTCAATAAGTGTTATCGGCATTCCCTCATAATCACTAGGAAGGACAAATATATCTGCCTTGTTCAAGAACGGATAGACATTACCCTGAAGCCCCAAGAATTCTACTGCCTGCTCAATCCCTTTGCTCTTGACATAGTTCTTAACTTCCTCTTCTAGCTCGCCTGAACCAATAAGCTGAAGCTTCATCTGGGGATAAGACTTATGAACAATCTCAAAAGCATCAATAACTCTTTTATGATTTTTCTGTTCCGAGAACCTACCAATATGCAAAATTACCCCGCCATCATGCAATTCATAGTTCTCTTTAACTATACACTTGCTCAGATCAATCCCATTGAAGATCATTGGGACATCTTCCTTTTTTAATCTATACCTCTTCAGAATGCTATCTTTAATTCTTGGCGAAATAGCAACAGGAGTCACTTTCTTTTTCTTGAATAAAAAATGATGAATCAACTGCTGCTTGGCTCCAACCTCTTTTTCTGCCAAGTTATGAACTGTATGAACAATTTTATGAGGAAGACCTACTGACGCTAAATAAACATAAGGAAGAACATAACGATGGGTGTGTACTACATCCGGCTTTACTTCTTTGAAGATTTCTCTTAGCTTCTTAATTGTGGTTCCATCAAAACCTTGCTTTTTATCCAGATATTTGATCTTGAATCCTTTTTCATTAAGTCTGTCAGTGATGGGTGTCTCCATTTTATAAAAACTGATAAGGACAACCTTGTGCCCTTCCTCAGCTAAACCATACGCCAGGTTTTCAGCCATGATTTCCGCTCCGGCTAAACCGAACTCGGGCATTACTTGAATGATTTTCATTGTACTTATTCTCCAATTTTCTGAATTGCCTTCTTCAGAAAAGCCCTTGCATGAAAGAACTTGTTATCCTGGTATTTCTTGAACTTCGTGCAGTATTGGTCAAATACCTGTTCACCCGTAGCTAAGTATAAGCCCTGCATCTGAGCTATATGAAGATTATGATAAAATGGACTTGTGATCTTTCCAGCTTCATCATACAAGGACCAATAACCACAATCGAATTTCGGAAGTGCCTCTTTAATTGTCTTCAGAGTCTGGTTCATTTCGTTGTTGAAATCACCACAAACCAGAGACATATCATACAGCCCGAAGAATGCAAAAATCCAGCCATTTAAAACCAACGGCAGATGTGTGTATTCTAAAAGATAAAGGCTGTCTCCATCGAACTTAGCCACACCACCCATATTTACATCGAGTAGCATATACTGAAGGGCTTTCTTCGCAGCAACTAAATACTTATCATCAGCTGTTTCCTTATGAACCCTAAGAAGTAAAGAAGCTCCTTCTCCTTGTGGCATCGCAGAGTAAGGCGCATCAGGATATATGTAAAAGAAATTGCTCCACGCTCCATTATCCTGTTGATTTTCGACTGCCCAATCTGCACACGTTATCGCTTTATTCAGGTGTTCTTTCTTTTTTTCGATAAGCCATAAGTCATATGCACCTAAGCCATACTGAAAAATCATTGTCGGCATCTGAACATGAGAGCCATCGGAATGTTCAAGAAATGGCACTCCGTTTTCCATATTAGCATCGCCTTGAAGAACCTTCTGCGTGAGATCATTATAATATCCATTTAACTTTCCCGGATTAAAAGCTTTTCCTATGTTCTGATCCACATGATAGATGCTTTTTCCGGTAAGCATTCTGGTCCATCTTTTTATATTGTATAAGCTTACGCCCATTTTTTTCAGCTCCCTGCAATTTTGAGGAATCTCCGTATCACGTTTTGAGGCAGATATTGTTCAGACTCTTTCAATGCCCTGTGTTTCATATAGTTAATTTTCTCTGTGTCAGCTATGAGGGCAGTAAGTTTTTTGTAAAAATCCTTTCGATTCTCTATTTCAAAACCGATTCCTGTTTCGTTTTCAATGACAATGTCGGAATAGCTGTTCCACCGAGCCGCTACAACTGGAACTCCAGCAAAATAACTGTCAAGAATCGATCCAGGAATGCCTTCCGTCCTATAACGCGTGGGAAATAACTGAATATCATACTTTCCAATGATCTGAACGCTGGTCTTTGGATCAGCTGATCCCATGTAATGGATTTCGTTGCTAAATGTCCGCTTCAGTTTCTCAAACTCCTCATCATATCCATCCGCAACGGGCCCATATATATCGAAAGTACATACGGTATCCCCTGATTCTTCGTTTATCCGATTCACGACCTCAACTGCATCTGCTATGCCCTTCATCGCTGTTACCCGCGAAAAATAGCACAATTTTACAGGGCGACCGACAGTCTTGATTTCCTTATCGGAAACTGGCACCATTTCTTTAAAATTGGCAAGCACATAAATGTTTTTTAAGCCAATTATCTCAAGTTCAGCCTTCATCTTGTTTGTTTCAACAAGAATGCCATCAAACCTCGAAAGGTGTTTTATTAACTCCTTGTGATCATCGCAGAGTTGTGCTAACCATCCTCCGATCACATTATAATAAATTTTTGTGCCTGTAATCTTTTTTAGACTAGTGCATAACGGTGCAAAGACTCTTATCCCCTTGTTCGCAGGCAAGATAATCACGCAGGAGCAATTCTTCATAAGCCTTAGCATCCGAAAAAAGAAGGATGCTGGATTTCTTTTATAATCTGTGCTCTCAAGAATGGCGACGTTTTCTTCTCCCTCTTCCGCACAAAGAGCCTTGTAGAATTCGCGTGTCTTTACTGATTGCCCTCCAGTGCCTTTCTCTTCAAAATCAAAAGCACCACAGATGCCATATTGATACTTTTTCATTTGTGCCACTCTCGTCTTATAACCTTACATACTCCACAGTTTTACTGGTCATCAGCGCTGGTTCCTGCTCCTGATTATTTCTCCATTTCTTTGGGACAATGATTAATTTTCCTGGGAACTCAGCAAGATAGCTTGTCCACCACGAGAATGTACTATTCGAGATGATAAAGTGCTTACAAGCCATCATCAGTCTCATGTCCTGATAATCAGTAAACCCTGTAACATAATGGGCATCCGGAATGTTATACTGTTTCATTACTGCTTCCGAATCATTCGTGAACACATAGAAGACTGGATCAGCAACATTCTCCTGAATATACTGAATTCCGCGCTGAAAATACTCAGGAGTTACAACATCAAATCTCTTGTTCTTAGCGTCTTTGTAGTCCCCCACACGGATGTGGACACAGACAGCATTGCAGGACTTGATCTCATCAAGTGTTTCCTTCTCCTGTTCAACCGGTCGCGAAATGACAAAATCCTTCTTTATCTCATCCGTCACATGGGAGAAATAGGGTTCTCCTTGAAAATAACCGTATGCCACTTTCGTCTCTGCATCGAGTTTTGGCAAGGAATAAAAGTACGGGTCAAAATTGTAATAGCGACCCTTTTTCAAGTATCTCTTGTAAAGTCCCTCTCCAACACGATCACTTCTGTGAATCGCTCTCATCATCCGCTGCTGGATCCGGTATATCTTCTGTTCCTTGATTATTTTATTTCTCTGATCTTCCGAAACGACATCCTTCCAGTCTTTCAGCTCAGGAACGCTAAGGTTATATAATGCAAGATTACGCTGCTTGTCAGAACTATAGGAATCGAAATCATATGCCACATCCTCACCGTAAAGAGAAGCCAGTTCTCGTGAGAATGCGTATTGAAACATTTGATTTCCTAATCCACCCATTAGCTTGACAACAATCATCTCTCTGCCCCTTTATACCGATTTCTTATTCAAACCGATGCCTGTGCCTTTCACAAAAGCCCAGCATCCTAACTCGTATATGCTCCTTATCAGTCCATGCCCTTCAATCTCGTGGTAAAGTTGCCAGTGGAACTTTGCCTGTTTGAGCTTGTTACTGCTGACAGAACCAGACCGCCCCATACGATATGTAGCAAGCACATCTGTCATGCCATAGCAATACTTTGTCTTCTTGAGTATCTGAAGCCACAGGGCGAAATCGTTCCTCTTCTTAATCGGAGGCACTTCAAACTTACCGAGCTTTTCCTGGTCGTACATCACCGTCAGGTTGCCCACAGGATTTGATAGCCGGATGCACTTTCGATAGTCCGTTCTTTCTGGCGGCGTGAATATCGTATGGAGATCATTTCCGCTCTCATCCATACATGCATATGCTGTGCAAGAGAAATCAGCACCGGTCTTTTCCATAAACGCAATCTGCTTCTCCAGCTTGTCCGGCGACCACAGATCATCGGAATCGAGGAAAGCGATATACTTTCCCGTAGCTCTTTTAATCGCTTCTGTTCTCGCCACAGCAGGTCCACCGTTCTGTGGAAGGCGATAATAGTGGATGTTGGCATACTTTTCTAAATACGGTTTAAGCACGGCATCCGTATCGTCCGTGCTGCAATCATCAACTATTTGAATTTCCCAATCAGTAACTGTTTGCGCAATCACAGAATCTATAGATTTGCCGATGAACTGGCCACAGTTATAGGTTGGCATGATTACGCTTACCAGCATTATCTCCGCTCCTACTCGTTCTATATTTCAGTGCTGTTCTTCTTCCTGCTTCTTTGTCTCATCATGTGGATCAAAGAGAACACAATCCTCAATAGAGCAGTCTTCTGTACATTTCCCGTCAACCACAGTGACTTCCATATCGTTTATGAAGCAGTGTTGTTTCTCTTCCATTTTCTCTTTCTGGCGGCTTCGATCAGCCGTCAATCTTTATATCCTTTGTCTTTAACAAAACTGTCTTCCGAATCTGCGTGCTGCTTGTACTCTGGGTATAAGGGAAGTAGACAATCTCTACTCCT
>CACXFN010000210.1 GCA_902766915.1 uncultured Eubacteriales bacterium | reverse complement strand
TTGATTGTGATCTCGTCCAGCTTGTCCACGAACTCCTGATCCTCGTCGATCCAGACGACGATCCGGCGCTTGTAGAACTCCGGCAGCGGTGCCACAAACCGTCGGTTCAAGTCCTGTATGATTTTTTCGGAACCCATTTCTGCCATAGATTACACCTTCTTCTGCTTACGATACCTTGTAATTGTTGTAAGCAGTTCTTTTTCATCTCTTACCTTAAAAATAGTTCTATACGCCCCCAGAGAATATCTCATAGATTGGCTAAAGACTTCCCTTGGTATATCGGTCTCTAGTATTTCGATATTCCTACTATGCCATAATCCATTTTCGTCAGAATCACAGAAGCTATAATCACCAGTCACTTTACCGAACGTATAATACCTGCTTCCCTTATGTGGAATTAGAATATAATCTCCAACCTGCATCTCTTGCGAAAAGGTATAAAGCTGCCCAGACCAGTTAGATATTGACGTTCGTGAGACATCACCTTTTTCTATTCTGACAAGGTTCTTCAGCTGTTCACGGTTTTTGAACTGTTTCAAGTCAACCTTGAATCCATCCCAAGTCAAATACACTTTATGAGTTTTTAAAAAGGTATCCAGATGAATAGAATTCATTCCCGCTCTGCAAACCCAAATCATATTCACCCCGCCTCCAATCACTTGATCTTTGCCAGCACATCCTTAAAGATTTCGTAGTTATACTTCACACCATCATCAAAGTCGATCTTGATCATCTGATCAGCAAGGTGATGGATTCTTTCTTCGTAAACCCGGATCTCTTCGGCTTGTGCCTGTAGCATGGTCAGCTGCTTAGACATTTTCACGCGCTCAGAAGTGGACGCGCCGTTGATGCGCTGTTCCAGATCAGCGATGGCCGTGCGATACCGGGATTGCTGCTCGTGAACATAGTCCGTGCGGATACGGGCAAGGGTGTCCGGTTGATAGCGATGCATGTAGATTAGGCACTTGAAGCCATTCTTCTTACCGCTGTCGAAGAGCCAGTAAATGGGTCTTTTCCCAGAGCCAGTTACAGAATAGATTGAACAATGGTCCGTAAAGAAATCATTAATGAAGTAGTTACGAATGATCTGGCGGGAGGACCCGTTTCCACCAAGTGTATCAGCGATAAATTGTAGATTATCTTCCAATGTCTCTTTGCCATAGACAGCTTCTACAAACTTAACAAATCGTCCCACAATGTCATCCTCAAAATACTCGTCGTCACAGATAGGGAGAATTCCATCAGTATCGGGAATAATTGTTCTATATTTACAGTCGTCCCACTCTCCACCAGCATATATCAAGCCATCCTCGTCCAAAGAATACCGACCGAACATACAACCAACAGCATAGGAAATGAAGCTTTTGATTTCCCTCACTCGGTCAGCCTTACGAACCGTAACGTCCTTGTCTTCAACCTTTGGAGTCAGCTCTTTCTCGAGGCCGTAGATATCAATAAAAATGCGGTTAATCTCTTCTTCATTTTGCCTGAGCGTTTGGAATCTTTCTTCACAATCTTGCTCCCATGTATAAAAAGCATCTGCAATTGTTTTAGCCCCTTTCACTAATGGGTGCTTTTTGAAGTCCCAACTTGTTTCAAAGCTATCCCAGTCGAGTTTTGAGCAGGAAATGTTCCTTTTTACTAATTCATCAATAGTAGTCCGTGTTTGTCTATCGGACGGTAAAATAGCGGGAACACTTGCTAAGGGTCCAATATTATAGTCAATAGTAGGTGAGAGTGCCGTTAAGTAATACTGGGCAACAACTGAGTTTAAAAACGCTAAAACAACATAAAAGTCTTTTGGATCGTTAACAAATAGTTTATTACCCTTACATTCAAACAAAGAACCAGAAGGTTGATAACGGAAAGAAATCTTATAACTTGATAATGTCGACCAAGCCATGCCACTTCCAAAATAATACCGTTCGTTTCGGATATTAGCGCCTTTCTTCGCCTTCAGTTCTGCTCCATTATTCTTCCAATTAACAACGTATTCATTATTACCGTACCAACGTCTAAAGGGGCCTCCTTTAGTGGTTGGATACCATTGTACATTGTACATTTGAGCTTCTTCTGCATTTTGTGCAATAAAGCAGATGTTATGTTTCAGCGGCTCAAACCACAGTCTTAAGTATTTCTCATTATTCCCTGTATCAAATCCCTTTTTAGGTTCTGAAATATCACCTATTTTAGGAAATTTGTATGTCTTGTAGATATTTTCAGATAGCCAGTAAGCAATAGGTGCACCGGGAATTTTGGAATACGCATTTTGACTTGCTGTATATCTGTAACCACAATTTCTATCCCTTACAGCAGCCAGTGTTTTTGGCGCTTGGTTTTCAGCTCCTCGGAACTCTGATAGTTTTATGTATTCGCCCGAAAAGTGTATTGGAGTTTTACACATCGTTAGTGCCGCTACCGGAACACATGCTGCTTCAAATGCATTGTACTCCAGCTGAACCATCGATGAGATGGTAACATTCGAATTTACATAACTCCGCATCTTTTCGTAAGATGAAATAAACATCCATACATACGGCATAAGTAATCCGATGTGTCCAAATTCAACAGTCATTTTTATAACTCTTTGTGTAAATGCTGAAAATGTATCATTCTTAAAATGTGGATAAGCATTTTGGACGAAAGTCTTTAGCTTATTTGGCATGTATGAAGAATTCATATATGGCGGATTAGTAACAACAACATGGTATTCTTGAGCTAAAGATCTACCAACCTTTATCAGTTGTTTAAATCGCTCACACGCTTCTTCCTGTCCGTACAGGTCCAAGCTTAATTGCTCATTGTGCATATCATCAATTGCAAAACGAGATAACAAATCCCAATCATATTGAGCAATTGACATAAGACTCCCGTATTCTTTTGCGCCAATAGTATCATTGATTAATCCCCTTGCTTGAGTTAAGGCGCGCGTCTTTTCTTCTTCAGAAAGTGTTGCTCCCATCTGCTTAAGGTTTTCTTCTTTTATTTCTTCACTACCATTTATTACATAAACATGAGGAACAATTCCTCGTGTTAAAAAGCAGCGGTCATACTGACGAGCTTTCATCATCACGGCAAAATAGGACAGCTGTGCAGCACGCTCGTCGATATCCAGCCCCCACAGGTTGTTTTCTACGATCTTGACCGCCGCCTCGCGTGCGGTATAACCATAGTCCTCATAGATACGGACAAGTACATCAAAGAGAACGCAGAGTATATGACCCGAACCCATACAGGGATCGATGACACGAATTTCTTCCGGCTTTAGGGCAGCATACTTCTTTCGGATAGTGGCAAGCTGCGCCTGTACCTCCGGCTCCTGCTCAGCCTCATCCAGGTAATACTTCCATTCGGATTTCAAGGCCGCGTTAGGATGGCCTTCCAGCCATAGGCGGCCAAGGCTGTTCTCAACCATGTAATGGACGATCCAGTCTGAGGTGAACAGCTGAGTAACAAAAGGAATATCCTTGCTCTTGTATTGCTTATGTGCATTGATTAGCTCATCTTTTGGCTCAGCAATATAAAACTGATACAGCCAACCAATGATCTGCACCTGATCTGTCCAGTCCGCCTCCGGGATAGTGGTGACCATCTGCTCGATCACGCTGCCCTCACGGAGCAGGTAATCCGGGAGCAGCAGCTCGGTG
>CACXFN010000209.1 GCA_902766915.1 uncultured Eubacteriales bacterium | reverse complement strand
TGGGGGAGGATGCTGTAAGGAATATTTTATACAAAAAAGAAAAGGAAGCTATCATTTCTTCTCTTGGAGTTGATTATCTTTTCGATGTACCGTTTACCAATGAGATAATGACATTGCCAAAGAATCGCTATGTTAAGGAATTGCTGGTGGAAAAATGTCATGCCAAAGTTATTGCCTGTGGTTTTAATCATCGTTTTGGGTTTAAGGCGGAAGGGGATACTTTTTTTCTGGAGTCATTTGGGCTGGAACAGGGATATGATACCATAGTTATGGAACCTTTTAGGGTTGAGGGAAATGTGGTTAGTTCAACCTTGATCAGGACCCTAATTGCATCCGGTCGTGTGGATAAATGTCCCGTTTATATGGGAAGGTACTACGCCATAAACGGTGAAGTTGTGGTGGGAAACAGGTTGGGGAGAAGGATAGGATTTCCAACATCAAATTTGATGATTGACTTTTCCATGGTCACGCCTCCAAACGGGGTTTATGTGACATTCTGCACATATAATGGGAAGAGATATCCAAGCGTAACAAACGTTGGGGTGAAACCGACGATTAAGAAGCAGGATGGAGAAGAATCCAGCAGACATCCCGGAGATGAAGCATTTAATTCCGACATGCCAAGGGGTCATAAAACGGATGAATATGAAAGAGTTAAAAATGTAGAAACGCATATTTTTGATTTTGATAGCGAATTATATGGAAAGACTATAACCGTTGAATTTTTAAGGAAACTACGTGATGAAGTGAAATTTGACAGCATCTCCGATCTATCTGAGCAAATCGTAAGAGACTGTCGGGAAGCCAGAAAGTATCATCAGGAGAAATATAGTAAATATATTCCCTAAACCCCTTGACAAATAGCCATTTGTTTGCTATCTTATCAAGGTACGAAATGTATCAAGTAGAAGTTATCCGCTTCTCACCCCATGAATTCTGTTTCTAAGGGTCATCATAAGAACTAAACGCCAAAGAGGCGAAGTTTTTGAGCGGATACTTCATGGTATCCGCTCTATTAGTTTTTTGGGAGGTAAGAGCCATAAAAGAGAACAGAATAAACGAAGAAATTCGCGATAAGGAACTTAGAGTAATCGACGAAGACGGCAATATGCTGGGAATCAAAACCAGAGAAGAAGCCTTAGATCTCGCTGAGGAAAGGAACCTGGATTTAGTGTTGATTTCGCCTAACGCAGATCCTCCGGTTTGCAAGATTCTGGACTACGGTAAATTCCGTTATGAAAGCCAGAAGAGGGAGAAGGACGCTAAGAAAAAACAGAAAACAATTCAAGTCAAGGAAATCCGATTGGGAACCTTTATTGAGGAACATGACATTCAGGTTAAAGCCAATACCGCAAATAAATTCCTTAAAGACGGAGATAAGGTAAAGGTTTCTCTCCGTTTTAGAGGTAGAGAACTGGGGCATACTGATTTAGGCAAAGAGGTTATGAATAAATTTGCTGATCTTTGTAGCGAATACAGTTCCATTGAAAAAAATCCTGTTATGGAGGGTCGTGTGCTTACCATGTTCTTATCGCCAAAGTCTGAGAAAGATAGAGAAAAGGCGGCTAAGGAAAAAGCAAAGGAAGAAGCGGCTAATCAGAATCAAATGGCAGTGGAATTAGATCCCGAAGAATAATAGTCAATAATAAGCCTGATGGCGAGGAGGATAAAAAATGGCAAAGAACAAAATGAAATCCCATAGAGGTGCATGTAAGAGACTTAAACTTACCGGATCCGGTAGGATCAAGAGAAACAAAGCATATAAGAGCCATATTCTTACTAAGAAAGCGCCGAAGAGAAAGAGAGGCCTCAGAAAGGCAACTATCGTAACAAGCGCTGACCACAAGAGAATGTTAAGGTCCATGGCAAAGTAATTTAGAAGGAAAGAGGTAAGAAAAATGGCAAGAGTTAAAAAGGGTTTGAATGCCCATAAGAGACATAAAAAATTATTGAAGCAGGCAAAGGGATACTACGGTGCCAGAAGCAAACAGTTCCGTACAGCTAATCCTGCAGTAATAAGAGGACTTGCAGCAGCATATGTTGGCCGCAAACTAAAAAAGAGACAGTATCGTCAGATGTGGATTGCCAGAATCAATGCTGGCGCCAGAATGAATGGCATTTCCTATAGCCGTTTGATGGACGGACTTAAGAAGAATGGTATCGAAATCAACAGAAAGATGCTTTCTGAAATGGCAATTTACGATGCAGCAGGTTTTGCAAAGCTCTGTGAAACAGCTAAGACTGCATACGCAAAATAATTATGTAAATAATAGATCCGGGCTAGCCCGGGTCTTTTGCCATATGTGATAAATACGAGGGATGAAATGTTTAAAAACAAAACTATATTACTGGGAATAACAGGTGGAATAGCAGCATATAAGATGCCTAATCTTGCAAGTGCACTATCTAAGACTGAAGCAAATGTGGAAGTTATTATGACTAAAAATGCTTGTCAGTTTATTACGCCGCTTACATTTGAAACATTGACGGGGAATAAGTGCTATAGGGATACCTTTGATAGAGATTTTAGCTGGGATGTTAAGCATATATCGCTGGCAAAGAAGGCAGACGTGATTTTGATTGCACCTGCCACAGCCAATATTATTGCAAAGCTGGCAAATGGTATTGCTGATGATATGCTTACTTCCACAGTTCTTGCAGCTACCTGTAAAAAAATAGTGGCTCCTGCTATGAACACCAATATGCTGATGAATCCTGTGACACAGGATAATATTAATAAACTGAAGGAATATGGATTTGAAATAATTGAACCCGCCTCAGGTTTATTGGCATGTAAGGATGAGGGCGCAGGCAAAATGCCTGAACCGGATGTCTTATATGGATATATTGAGAAAGCTATTGGGCGAGAAAAGGATATGGAAGGTAAAAAGGTTTTAATCACTGCCGGTGCCACAAGAGAATCTATGGATCCTGTTCGTTTTATAACCAATCATTCCAGTGGCAAAATGGGTTTTGCAATAGCAAAAGAAGCAATGATGCGTGGTGCGGATGTAACCTTGGTAAAAGGGTTTACAACAGCAAAGGTGCCTGACTTCATCGAGATTATCAGTGTTAATAATGCAGAGGAAATGTTTAAAGAAGTGAAGGCGCGATTTAAAAAAATGGATGTCATCATTAAGGCGGCGGCGGTTGCTGACTACACTCCCTCTAATGTAAGCGATCAGAAAATGAAGAAAAAGGATGGAGATTTATCAATCCCGTTGAAAAGAACTCAGGATATATTGAAGTATCTTGGGGAGCATAAAAAGGAAGGTCAGTTCCTATGTGGATTTTCTATGGAAACGGAGAATATGATAGAAAATAGCAAGGCTAAGCTGGAAAAAAAGAATGCGGATATGATTGTTGCAAATAATCTTAAACAGGAAGGATCCGGATTTGGAACAGACACAAATCAAGTCACCTTTATAACTAAGGATGGGGTGTATCCTGAGTCCCTTAAATCAAAGGAAGAGGTTGCAAAGGAATTGTTCGATAGAATATTGGCAAACAAGTAAGGGTGCGTTTAATGAAAGATTTGCTCTCTTTGGAAATAAACGAAATCGAGAATACCATGAAAGATTTGGGAGAACCTACATACAGGGCCTCCCAGATTTTTAGTTGGCTATCAAAGGGGATTACTGACTTTAATGAAATGAAAAACCTTCCTAAGGAATTAAAAGAAAAGCTTTCTAGGGATTACTCCATAGTTAATCCAATAATTAGGAGCCAACAGATATCCAGAGAGGATGGAACCAGAAAATACTTGCTGGAATTCCAGGATGGAAATGCAGTAGAAGCTGTTTTAATGAAATACAAATATGGGTATTCTATTTGTATTTCTTCACAAGCAGGATGTCGCATGGGATGTAGATTCTGTGCTTCTACAGTTAATGGTCTTTCCAGGAATCTAAGTTCAGGTGAAATGCTTTCGGAAGTATTAACCGTTGAAAAAAGCCTCGTTGAAAAAAGCCTTAGGAAAGACAATCTTCGAATTGGGCATATTGTAATAATGGGGACGGGAGAGCCCTTGGACAATTATAACAATGTGTCTAAATTCATTAGACTGGTTCATGAGCCGAAGGGATTAAATATCAGCATGAGGAATATTACCTTATCGACCTGTGGTATAGTACCGATGATTGATAGGTTTTCAGAAGATTTTCCCCAAACCAATTTAGCCATATCTCTTCATGGGGTTAATGATGAAATAAGAAGTTCCATGATGCCAATTAACAATAAATACCCTGTGGCGGATTTAATAGCCGCCGCCAAAAGGTATACGGAAAAAACAGGACGGAGAATTACCTTTGAATATACAATGGTAAATGGCATTAACGACAGTGATGAGGATGGGGAGAAGCTGGCTAACCTTCTTAGAAATATGCTTTGTCATGTGAACATTATTCCGCTTAACAAGGTAGAAGGATCAGGATTTGACACAGTAAGCAAACAACGTGCTTTCGAGTTTGCTAAACTATTGGAAGAGAGAAATATCAAGGCTACAGTGAGAAGAGAGCTTGGCGGAGATATTGATGCTGCCTGCGGTCAATTAAGGCTTAAAAATAATCATTGAAGCCAATGATTCAATATGTTACAATAACTGATAATTAAATATTATCAATACTTAGATACAAACATAGAAAGAGAACGGAGGATATTTGCCATGGTGAAATTATTGATCGGACATAAGGGTACGGGCAAAACTAAATTAATGATAGAGATGGCTAATGATGAGATAGAGAGAAGTAATGGTAGTGTTATTTTTATCAATAAGAATTCCCGCCTAATGTACGATCTGAAATATAGAATCAGAGTTGTGTGCATGGAGGATTTTGAACACATTACAAATAGTGATGAATATATTGGTTTTATATATGGCATCATTAGTTCTGATCACGATATAGAAACTATTTATATAGACAGCATTCTGAAGCACGCAGATTTCACCCTGGGAGATCTTCCTGAGTTCCTGAATAGACTCAAGAACATTTCCAAGAACTACGGTATGGACTTTGTTGTAAGTCTTTCTGCAGATCAGGAAGAAATGGTCGGTGTAGACTTTAGCGATTACGAAATCGTAAACTAATACTTACAAAAATGAAAGCACCCCTTGGGGAGTGGCATTATGGGTCAGGTGGACCACAGCCAACTCCTACAAGGGGTTTTCTTTTGCTTAAAACTGTTTGTTTATTGGTTTAGCCCTTTGCTGCCTTTATAAAATCGTTAATGTGGCGCTTTACTATTACATAAGGCGAAGGACCGGCATCAAGAAGGGCCTTGTTGAATTCCAAAGCATTGAATTTGTCTCCTAATTCTTCTTCTGCTTTTTCACGCAGTTCGACGATTAATTCATAGCCATAACCATAAGGCTCATATACTCCGGGTGAACATCTTAGGAAATCATATATTTCCTTAACGGATTCATCATCCAATCCATATCCGGCATCGTTAAGAAACTTAATCAGGTCTTGCAGATTCCAACCCTTATAGTTAATACCAATATCGGCCTTGGCATACAGTAGATAACTCAATTCGGAGTTTAGTCTATTAACTGCTTTTTCCGCATCACTGATATTATCCAAATAATCCAGGGCATAATACTGAGAATAAACTGCATATCCTTCAACATTTCCGTCAACACCCAATGTTTTCATATAATCGGACTGTATATTGTCGTAAATATAAGCATACTGATACATATGTCCGGGGAAGCCTTCATGGGTAATAGTTGTATAAGACTCCAAAGTATCAACGTTTTCCGTGCTTGGATTAATTCTCATTTGCTGTTTGTGATCTCCATCCACGGGAGGGATAATGAAGTATGCAGCGATATTCTTTTCGTCCAGCTTTTCCTCTTCATCCGCCGGTTCCACATGGTATTTTAAATCCTTAACTTCAGGGTGATCAGTGAGCATCTTGGTTTTTACTTCTTCAAGGATTTCAGTATAATCATTGTATTCGGTGCTTGTTTCTTCTTCACCCATTAAATATACCATTGCATCAGGGGTTTCCATCATGTATTTCTGGAAGTAATCAATGTGTTTTTCTTCACGCTTTTCTATATAATCATATATTTCTTCAGCAGAAACATCCATTAGACCCATGCTGTAATTAAGTAATACCTCAAAGTATTCTTTACCAAATGGAAAAACAGTATAACCATCAGTATTATTGTAGCCATCTTTCATTTCATTCATGGCATCAATTATCTTTTGAAAAGAGGGTAGATAAGAATTTGAAAAGGCGTCAGTAATTTGCTTCTTATAAGTTTCTTTATTATCAGCACTAATTTCTTCTAATGCATCAACCTTCTCCAGCAGTTTTGCCAAGACGGAACTTTCAGTTCCTGTATTTAAAACGTCTTCACATCCGCTAACTACCTCACTAAAATTAGTCATTAAGAGCTCTAATTCCTGCTGTTTTTTCGCATATTCAATACTTGATTCCACATAGGCAGGGATTGAGTCAATCAGTTTGATTACTTCCTGTACTTCTCTTTCGCTTCTAAGTTCGTATGTGGACATATAAGAGATGATGTTTTGATCCAGACTGTTTGGTGTGGCAAATAGCTGAGGATAATAATCAAATTTCTCATCCAGCATTTTAAGTACAATATTTATTTCCCAGTCAAGGGCATCATATTCATCTCTCTGGAAGGGTGACAGTTTACTTCTATCGAAGGTTTCCAATTCCTTTTTTAGATCCTGATAGTATTCTCTGTCTTCCTTATTTGCTTCCGGAGTGGGGGCTTCGCCAAATGTTATATCTACATTATCAAGGTTTAGACCGGCTTTTTCCGGATCTAAATAATACATGTGCATAGTAAAATAGCTGGATTCTATGGATGTCTTATACTGTTTATCTACAAATTCATCAAATTTTGCCTGAACTTCGGGATCTTCGTTGTAGACCTCTTCCTCATTTTCGGATTCATCCTCATCTGATGCTTCGGCAGATTCTTCTTCGATCTGTGAAGAAGAACTATCCGTTGTTGAACTATCTGAAGAGCCTTCTTCCTTTGTTTTTTTGGAACAATTCGTAAGAGTCAATACCATTACTATTACGAGTAACAAAGCTATAATTCTTTTTGTTTTCATTGCTTGATATACCTTTCTTATGGTTTTAAAGTGTTCACTTTAGACTTTTTGAAGTTTTATTATAACACAAGTCATTGTTAATGTGGTAAACTATATAAGTTATGAGTAAGAATATTGATATAAAATCCATCAAGGCCTATTATCAAAACAGAAAGCGACTACCAATGGGTAATCATCGCTTTTTTTCGGTATTGGTACCCTTTGTTGAAATCGAAAAAGAAGATGGGAAAAAAGGCGAAAAGGAACTCTGCCTATTATTCGAAGAGAGGGCTAATGGTAATATAATGGCACCCGGTGAGATTTGCTTTCCCGGTGGCCATATGGAAACTGATGAATCGGCAGGTCGCTGTGCAATTAGAGAAACTGAGGAAGAGTTAGGTATACCGGGAGATAGAATAAGATTTATAGGAAGGGGCGATACTCTACGTGGATTCTCTAACTATACCTTATATACCACCATTGGTTTTATAGATTATGAAGACTATCTATGTATGAAGCCGGAACTATCTGAAGTTGCAGAGGGTTTTTTGGTTAGAGTATCACAGTTTTTAGATAATGAGCCATATGTTTACGAGTCAGAAGTAATTGCAGATAGAACAGATTTCCCATATGAATTGGCAGGCATCACTCCTGACTATCCATGGTCAGTGGGAAAATGGGATACTGTTGTTTACAATGTGGAAGATACAAATGGTAAACATAGAATAGTATGGGGAATTACCGGTGGAATAGTTAGACATGTAATGGATCAATTGACTGAAATTACTGATGACTATAGATAGGGTGAACTATTATTATGGGTATACACAATCTGAATCAAAAAAAATCCCTGGTTGCAATGAGTGGAGGGGTTGATAGCAGTGTGGCAGCATATTTGGTTAAGGAAGCCGGATATGAGACTATTGGTGTCACCATGAAGCTTTTTGATAATGTTAAGGCATGTATCCCACGGGACAATATGTGTTGTACCTTAGATGATGTAGAGGATGCCAGACTAGTTGCTAATAAACTGGGGATAAATCACTATGTCTTTAACTTTGAGGATGATTTTGATAAGGAAGTAATACAGCGATTTGTCAAGGCATATGAGAAGGGAATGACTCCTAATCCCTGCATTGATTGCAATAGATATATTAAGTTTAAGAAACTATTTAAGCGAGGTATAGAACTGAAGCAGGATTACGTGGTGACGGGACATTATGTAAGAATTGAATCAGATAATAATTCAGGAAGATTTCTTCTTAAAAAATCCTTGGATAAAAAGAAAGATCAGAGTTATGTTCTTTATTCCATGACTCAGGAGCAATTAGCTCATGCAATGTTTCCTTTAGGTGAATTAACCAAGGAAGAAACAAGGGAAATTGCGGAAAGCCAGGGATTTATCAATGCAAAGAAAAGAGACAGTCAGGATATATGCTTTGTACCTGATAGAGACTACAGTAGTTTTATCAGAAACTATACTGGTAAAGACTATTCAGAGGGAGACTTTGTTGACGAGGAAGGAAGAATATTAGGAACACATAAAGGGCTAATCAATTATACCATTGGACAGAGGAAGGGATTGGGGCTTGCTTTACCGGAATCACTTTATGTGAAGTCAAAAGATATTGATACCAATAGAGTTATACTTTCCACAAACGAAGCTTTATTCAGCAATGTTCTGGAAGTGGAGGATATTAACTGGATAGCAATACCTGAACTAAAGGAAGATATGGTGTTGGATGTTAAGATCCGCTATAGTCAGAATGCTGAACCGGCAAAACTGATTCCTCTTGATGAAAACAGAATTCGTGTAGAGTTTAAGGAGCCTCAGAGAGCAATTACTCCTGGCCAGGCCGCAGTTTTTTATGATGACGATGTGGTTATCGGT
>CACXFN010000208.1 GCA_902766915.1 uncultured Eubacteriales bacterium | reverse complement strand
AGGAAAATACAAGCAATGCGAATACATATAAGTTGACACCAAATAACTTAACCTATAATAAGTCATCCAACTCAATTGCGAAGTTCACATCCAATGCTCCGGTATCAGAATTCGTGAAGGTATTGGTAGATGGAAAAGAAGTGGCATCAGATAAGTATGCAGTAAACGATGTGAATGGAACAGAAATCGGATTCACACCAAAGTACATGAGCAGTTTAAAGGAGGGCAAGCATACAATTAGTATAGTTTCCGAATACGGAATAGCGGATGGACAGTTCACAGTATCTTCTTCCAAGACTGCTGGCACCAATGCGAACTCTGGAACCAAGTCCACGACCAAGGCTGGAACAAAGACTTCTACTAGCACGACCAAGACCTCAGGAAAGACAGTATTGGCGGCTAAAACGGGTGATGCAGAGAATATAGGTGGATTCATGGTATTAGGTATGGGCGCTGCGCTAATGCTCATTTCGGCCAGATTGCTTAAGAGAAGGTAGGTTATAAGCAAAGCAGATAGGATTGATGAAGCAATACTATGCAGAGATTGCATGCAGGAACGCATGAAGAAATGCAAACCAGATGCCTCGCGGTAAAGCGGGGCATCTTTATTTTTTAAGGATTATGTGGTAAAATCACTATGTATGTGCTAAAGGCACGGTTTTGCGGTGTTCGAAACCATCCACCGCAGGATTCCACATAGGTAGTCGAGAGATGCAGAGACAATTGAGGGCTTGTGTGGGAACCGAACAAAAAAACTAGGGAAAGGTATAGTAAGGAAGATGAAAAACAAAAAGATTCAAATGATGACGGTGGCAGCCATGATTGCTGCCTGCTACGTGGTGATTACCATTGCCATTGCGCCCTTAGCTTACGGTGAGGTTCAATTCAGAATCTCCGAAGCACTCACGATTCTGCCATTCTTCACCCCGGCAGCAATACCAGGACTCTTTATAGGATGCCTGATTGCAAATTTTGTCGGTGGTGCGGTTCTTCCGGATGTGATTTTCGGAAGTGTGGCAACATTGATAGGGGCAGTGGGAACCTACTTGATCGGAAGACATTTTGCGACAACTGGACTTAGAAGAAGCAGAAACAGTTTTGAAACAGGAAATCAGTCAGATAAGGGACATTTGGGAGCCTTAATTCCATTGATGTTAGGGACCGTGCCGCCGATTCTGGCAAACGCTTTGATTATTCCATTCGTGCTAAAATATGCCTATGCGGTTCCACTCCCAATTCCGTTCATGATGTTAACCGTAGGATTCGGAGAAGTGATTTCCTGTGAAGTGCTTGGGACAATACTAGGGAGCGTCATACAGAAGAGGTTCGGGCGCACCCTTGATAAGATGCTTGTCTAACACAGGTGCGTGGTCGGTAGAGATGTGTAATTGTATAGATGTGCGTGGTCGGTAGAGATGTGTAATCGTATAGATAATGGAGGAGCGCAATGATTCTTAAAACCTTGTATGTGAATGGGATGATTTTTACCAGCAACGAGGAAATGCCTTATGCGGAAGCAATGTCTGTGTCCTTAGGAGGAATTGATTATGTTGGGACTACCCAGGGCCTCCTTGAAAGCGTTGGGCTGACAGGGCTCTACGATCCGAGAATTGCGGAATTCGAGGTGGTGGATTTGAAGGGGCGGACAGTGATTCCGGGATTTGTTGATGCGGATATTAGAATGGTGCCCTTCGACGGATTGGAATTGGCGAGTAAAGGAATCGTTGGAGTTTCGGCGTCGGGCATCATGAATGGTCAGGATGTTTTCCCCGGCACTATGGATAACATTGATAACAATGAGACCTTTGCTAATCCGGTTATCAATGACTTCCCTCAGAAAATGTCAATCTATTATCCTTGGGAATTCATCAAAGCACACCCGGAGGTTTTAGAGGATAAGCATAAACTAATTAGAAGCAGAAAGGTTCATGTGGCGGGAATCACCATTAAAGGTGAGCGCTATACCACAGAGGAGACCTTTAATGAAGCGCTGGATTATTGCAGAGAGAATAGTCTGCAGCTTTCCGTGGAGATTTCAGAGGAGGATCCGTCCCCAACTATGCTTCAGCTTCTCATGAGTGAGGCTACCTGGTTCGATGATTTGGAGATACCATGTGCTAGAGTCCACAGAGGTGAGTCGGACTTTGACCCGTTCCAAGCCATAAAGTTCGACCTGATTCAGGAAATCGAAAGAGCCAATGCCGCAAAGAGAGAAATAGAAGACGAGGATGTGTGGGATCAGGAAGTTGAAAGAGCAAACCGAGAGGAATTTTACGGTTTGGATTCAATGGTTATTGGATACACCAAACTGGCTTCCGCCTATGCGGGATTCCTGGATTCCGGTGAATTAAAGACGGGAAACCAGGCAACCTTCTTGATACTTGATAGAGACCTCTCCAGAATCCCGGTGGAGGAACTTGATCAGGTGCATCCGGAAGTTACAATCATTGATGGAAGCATTGCGTATAAAGCACCGGGCTCCACCTTTGAACTTAGAGACAATAAGGCCGGCACAGGTGGATTAAGGCTATCCGAAGATTTAGGTGTGGAAGGCGACATAATCAAATTAACACAATAAAGGAAAATACATGGGACAGTTGGAACTTGCGCCGCTGCATTTTATCAGCGGTAAATTATATATCTTAGATCAAACATTACTTCCCCGAGAGGAAACCTACATCGAACTTCAGACCAAGGAGGACGTCTATGACGCCATTAAGGCACTAAAGGTCCGTGGCGCACCGGCTATCGGCGTTGCTGCTGCCTATGGCGCCTATATTTCCATGCGAAGGGAACTAATGAACATGCCTTCATCAGGTTATGTGCAGGAAGATTTGATGACCTTCGGAAATGTATTAAAGGAGGTCTGCGATTACATCAAGGGCGCCAGGCCCACGGCGGTTAATCTTGCTTGGGCCCTGGATAGAATGCAGCTTGGATTTAAGAATTCCCACGCCCGGTCAATAAAAGACGCGGCGAAGGCCTTGCTGGAGGAAGCTATAAAAATTCATTACGAGGATGAAGAGGCTTGTAGGGCCATGGGGGAATACGGACTGTCCCTTCTTGGACGGGAAATGGGAATCCTGACCCACTGCAATGCAGGGACCCTGGCCACGTCCAAATACGGAACCTGCCTGGCTCCCATTTATCTGGGTCACGAACAGGGATATGACTTCCATGTTTATGCCGATGAGACCAGGCCACTCCTTCAGGGAGCAAGGCTTACAACCTGGGAATTGGAGCGAGCCGGGATTGACGTAACACTAATCTGCGACAACATGGCGAATACGGTTATGAAGCAGGGATTAATCGATGCCGTTTTGGTGGGATGCGATCGAATGACCGCAAATGGAGATGGAGCGAATAAGATTGGAACATCTGCATTGGCGGTGCTGGCTAAGGAACATGGAATCCCATTCTATATGTTTGTGCCTACATCCACCATTGATTTAAATACACCTAGCGGCGATGAGATAGAAATAGAAGTTAGGGACGATGAAGAAGTTCGGTCCATGTGGTATAAGGAACCCATGGCTCCGGAGAATGTGAAGATATTTAATCCATCCTTTGATGTAACTCCTGCCAGATATATTACTGCCATTATAACGGAAAAGGGGATAGTAAAACCGCCATACGATGTGAATCTAAAAGCTATCATAAATGGCGAGCCCATGAGGGAATATATAAACTTTGATATTAGAGGTCTAAGTCACAAATAGGATAGAGTTATAGAGCATGAGCTATAAAGTCAAACTGCAGTATTTCGAAGGGCCATTTGATCTTTTGGTCTACCTGATCGAAAACGCCAAAATGAGCATATATGACATCAAGGTTTCCGAAATCACGGAGCAGTATTTGGCGTACATAGAAGAAATGCAGGCCATGGACTTTTTAGTGGCATCGGAATTCATGGTGCTGGCGGCAACCTTGATAGATATAAAGTCAAGAATGATTCTTCCGAGGCTTCAGGAGGAGGGCTCAGATGAACCCTATGTGGATCCAAGAACGGAGTTGGTGGAACGTATTCTAGAATACAAACGATTCAAGGAATTGTCGGAGCAGCTGTCAGGTCGCTGGGATGATTATTCCAGAATCTTCGATAAGCCCCAGGAGGACATTTCTCTTTACACTGACAATCCGGACGAGTATCTCTCCCTTTCCTTGGACAAATTCGTTGATGCCTTCCAGCTCTTCCTCCAGAAACAAAGGAGAGAAGCTGAGGTCCGCGCCCACTATGAGAGGGTGGAACGT
>CACXFN010000207.1 GCA_902766915.1 uncultured Eubacteriales bacterium | reverse complement strand
CGTCATACATCATGGCCATACCAGGGACATTCTCTATAATGAACGCCTTTGGCTGATACTGATGAACCAATTCAAGAACGGCAAGATACAGCTTATTTCTTGGATCATCAAAATGTCTTGGACCAGTGACTGAAAAACCTTGGCAAGGAGGGCCTGCAATAACTACATCAATTTCGTTATCACCGGCATGCTTCTTAATTATGTCAAATGTTTCCTGCTTCGAAAGGTCCGCATTTAGCGCAATGGCTCCGTTATGATTTAATTCAAATGTATTTAAAGCTGCCTGGTCATTATCTACGCCAACCAGAATATTAAATCCGGCATCCATAAACCCTTTAGACAGGCCACCGCATCCAGCAAATAAATCAATTGCGTTATATCGCTTCATTATTTCTCCCGAAAATCAATTGTGTTTATGAACTCCACCACAAAATCTCCTGGCGGACTTATCATTAATTACTGCCTAATGTACCCGTTGCCATGTCAAGATACAGCTGTAAAAAGTCTGATTTGTGTGCATCCTTTGATATTTTATGATCTGGATACCATTGAGAATAAACATAGTATTCTTTCCCGCATATCACTTCAATGTATTTAGGTGTGGTCCAGTATCTTTTCATCATATCTGACCGCTTATCAGCACCTTCTACCGGAACCAGAAAAGCCAGATTACGATGTGTGTACTTTTTACTTCCCTCAACGGTGCAAAGTGCCGCAACCATCTGTTCTGAGATATAGAATCCACTTGTACATAGTTGATGCATGGCCTGATGAACAAATTCACCCACTTTTAAGTCTCCTGATGGCAGACGTGGAAGCTCTGTTTGTGGATTGGCCAGAAAATACTTTTCGAGATCATCCATTAATCTTCTTTGATGAACTATTTCAGCATCATTTTCGTTTGCAGTCCCATCCCTCTGATTATTCACAGCAGGAACTGTGGAAAGTTCATCACGCAATAAATTCCAGTTCTTGCAGAACACAGCAATCAACTTTTTCTGTCTATTACTGACAGTTTCAGGAGTCCATGTTTTCTCTACCAGTATTTCTGTTGTAAGAGCGTATGTCGTAACCCCGCTTTTTTCTACGAAGTATTTTTCCTTCTTATCGTTAAAGTCAAAATTCTGAGCCTGAGAATTTTTCTTTCGAGTCAATGGAATCAGATTCGCAATTTTGTGGAGCCAATACTCTCTAGCCTCGCTTTCTGGCCAATCAAGTATCCATTGACTATCAGCTTTTGGATTCTGAGGCAAGACATGCTCTATGCTAAAAATGCTTGTCTGATACTTTGCGGCGCGATCACTTACGAATCGATCAAGCCTCAGAAGAAGGAATGTACGTTTCCTGGCAGGCAGAAGATATACATCTCCATCCAACACATCAACAAACAGTTTCTGCTCATCCTGCTTAAGCTCCAACTCTTGAATTGCTTCTTTGCGGTTATCTCTAATCAAGTAGTCCAAAACTCTTGAGTACCGGTCGATTCTTTGATTCGAGGTTCTTGATGTCAGATAGAAATATGCTGCAAGTCGTTCAAGCTTTTGAATAAAACTCAGCAGGTAGCTTCGTTCGGAACTGCAGTGGACAAACACATACATAATTGCAGGAATCCAGTCAGCATCATCTATACGATTAAGCCAGGACAGCAATTCATTTACCTCATCTGCGCCTTTGGATGATGCATATTCACATCTCAATATGGCCTTATATGCTTTCGCGTAAGGCTCTACAATATCCGATATGATTTCTTCCCTGTTATTTATCCCTTTAAAAACATTCTTTTCAAATTCAGAAACGAGCGTTCCATGAAGTTTTGCGCGTGTATATATCATGCGAATATGGCTTAAAAGAGCATTAAAAGACTCCCTGCCCAAATCCACTTCTATGTCTTCCCATTTGTCAGTATAGTACTGACGACTTTCTTCTCTGATTTCTCCGATAATATGTGCCTTGATAATATCAGAGGGCAGAAGACTGAGTCCCCTGTCGTTCATCACCGAAAAAACCCGAAATGCTGATTCATTATCAGGAGTTGTTACAACAACAAAAACGCACTGATTAAACAGCATTGTGATAAACGATTCAATTGCTGAATCACCATTGTTAGCCAGGGCAGCCACTGCTTCCTGGATAGCTCGAGCATTATTCTGAATCAGTCTTTGTGCATCATCACCTAAATGACGATTATCTATGGTAAGTAACTCCTGAATATTTCCCTTAGCAATGTATTTTTCGAAAAACTCAGAATCTCGTTTCCTTAAAGTTACTCTCGGACGGCCGGCTATACGTTTATGCTGAATACCTTCTTCCCACAGGCATTTTTTAATATCGTTTCTAAGGTTACTGCTGTAACCTAGTAATGCAGAAAGAATGATAGACAATGTACTTAGTCTTTGTTGTCCATCAATCACTTCCGCTTCAGGAGATTCGCTATTCTTTACAAGAACAATGCTTCCAACAAAGTAAGACCTGTTTTCTGACCCGTCTGCAGTTTGCGAAAATTCAACAAGATCATCCCATAATGTAAGTGCCTCGTTCTCTGTCCATGAGTAAGGCCTTTGATAATCGGGAATATTGAAAATAAACCCCCCGCTCATTAATTCCCAAAGGTTATATTCTTTTGCGCTGATATGTTCTGCCATTTTAGGACATCCTTTCTGCACTCCAAGCCAAAACTACTGGATATTAGATTTTATATATTTCCCGCTCTTGATTCTCGCATCTTTTGGCTTTTCAGCATCCGCAGGAATTGCCCAAGAATTTCCAATAATAAACGCCCCAGGTATTCGCCCCTGCTTACATATGAACTGTATTCTTTTTGTTGATATTCCCCATTTTTCAGCTGTTTGTCTTACGGATAAATACTCCATATGGCTTACCTCATTTTGAGTTTAAATGCATACAATTCAACAAAATACATTATAGTGG
>CACXFN010000206.1 GCA_902766915.1 uncultured Eubacteriales bacterium | reverse complement strand
TAACGCGAAATTCAGGCGATGAAGCCCGGACCAAGCGCGAAAATGATATAAAACGACGAGTTGGATGCGGCAGCAACAAGGGATGGCTCCCGACCGGTTCAAATTGAAAACATTAAACGACAATCCCTAGTTATAGCCAACTACAAACAGCACAAGGACTGCAAGTGCCTCTATTCCTTTGTGTATGATCCCGAAGGCTTTATCCGTAATCCCCGTGGCTTGGAGAAAGACTTGCAAACGCTAGACAAGGATTTCCCAGTGAGGGTTTTTATCAGACCAGTGTTTTGAAGGGGAGAGACACTTTTGGTTCGGGGTTCATGGTTCATGGTTAAAGATTCATTGTTCGCGGTTATGGAAATGGGGACTGATGGAATGTCAAAAGGTTAAGGAGTGCTAAAAGTTGCGAAAGGTTGCAAAGTATCCGATGGAAAACATTTAATTTTGCATAGAATAGCAATTAAACATAAAGAAAGATAGATATGAGTAGCATTTTAATAGATAAGATACGTATTGATGGATTTCGTGGGCTACGCAACTTCGGGATGGACTTGAAATATACGACGGTTCTTACCGGTATGAACAATGTTGGCAAGACTTCTATCTTGAAAGCATTACAATTGGCCTTGGGTAGTCGTAATGCCATTACCATAGAAGACTTTAATATTCATGATAGTATTAGGGTCGGAAAAATTATTGTGGATGTACGTATAGTGTCTGTTGATGATGACGGAAACAGAGAAGCAAACTTTAACGATGATTGGGAGATATACTTTGGATCTGAGAATCTTCAGATAGATTCAGAAGGTAATGCAATGTTATGTCTACGTACAACTGTTTCTATGAGTACTTCTGATTCGTCGTTCGTTTATGAGCAGAAAGCTTTGACTACTTGGGAAGCGGCAGATGGGAATTGGAAGGATATTGCCACAACTGAATACAGACTAAATAAAGACAATATTCCATTCTTTTATATCGAACCACAGCGTGACATTATTGACGACTTGAAGAGCAAGTCGTCCTACTTGGGCAAGATGCTGTCGCACATCGTAAATGAATATGATGAAGCAGCACTTGAGGAACTAGAAAGGAGAATAAGGGAACTGAATGAAGCAACAATACAGCAGAGTCCCACGCTGAGTGATATACAGGCGATGCTTGCTGAGGTTGACTCGGCTCTGGACAGACACGATTCGCAAGTGACAATCACTCCTTTTGCAAAGAAACTCCGTGACCTCAACAAGAATATGTCCATCCAGTATGGTGACGCACATGACAGTTTCCCGATGGATTATCACGGCATGGGAACACGCAGCTGGTCATCCATTATGACATTCAAAGCGTTTCTCAAACATAATACCGACTTGATTGAGCATTCGGATGCTGATGCGAAGATTTACTTCCCCGTAATTGCTTTTGAGGAGCCGGAGGCACATCTTCATTCTAATGCCCAAAAACAGTTGTACGCTCAGATTGCAGATATGAAGGGGCAAAAGATTATTGCCACACATTCTCCTTATATAGCTGCCAGCGCAGATTTGGCTGAGATTTGTGTTATCTATAAGGATGGGAATCAAGTGAAGTGCGGCAATCTGGAACCACATCATCTGGATAGCGAAGGACAAAGGAAACTGAAACAGAAGGTTATCAACAGTTTTGGTGAGATGTTTTTCAGCAAGGCAATAGTGTTGTTTGAAGGCGAAACAGAGGATCAGGCGCTGCCCATTTTTGCAGAGAAGTATTTCGGGAAACCAGCATTTACATACGGTATCAATTTCGTCAGTGTGAGTGGTGCTGGTCAATATGCTCCGTTTATCTATTTCTGCCACAAATACAATATTCATTGGTATATTTTCTCGGACGGAGAAGCGGATACAAAGGACAATGTGGAAAAAGCTGTGAAGAAAGCTCTTGGTGATAATACAAAGACTTTAGCGGCATGCCCCAATATCTTTGTTATTGATAATGATGCTGATTTTGAGGGTATGCTTCTTAATGAGGGGTATCAATCAGAAATAATAACAGCACTTAAAAGCATAAAAGGTGAAAACTGCATTGAGGCTTACAAAGGTCGTCATCAAACAAAGAAGGTGAAAAGGGCAGGAGGATGTCCTACCTGCCATCAAAAAATGTATGATGAAGTGGCTGTGGATTATACTTTACCCGCAGAACAGAAAGATATGCTGGACAGGATGATGAGTGATATAAAGACGGGTTTTGGTCCTGAGATTGCTCATCAGATAGTGAATGCAGGCAAACCATTGCCAGCGTTGGTTGTGAGTTTGTTTAACAAGATTAAATCGGATTTGCAGATATGATGGATATTGTACTGTCTGCCAAGCAACAAGAAATAGTCGACTTTACTGACGGTGCCCTGCTCGTTAAAGCCAGTGCAGGTAGCGGAAAAACACGCGTGCTTACCGAGAGGGTAAAAAAACTGGCGGAGAAGACGCGAAGGAAGATATTGGCCATTACGTTCACTAATAAGGCGTGTGAGGAAATAAAAAACCGAATCAAAGAACAAAATCCGGATCTGTTGAAGAAGGTTGATGTGTTTACTTTTCACGGATTCTGCAACTCTGTGTTGGAGCGGCATGGCTCTTACATTGGCTATGCCAGACTGCCGGAAATTATTTCCAGCCAGGATGAGGTTTATGCGCTGATGGAGGAAGCAATTAAGGCTACTCCGACAATCTATATGAAGTATCAGCGGCTTGATGAAAAAGGCAAGAAGAAGGTTATATATGACTCGATAGAACAAACCGCCAAGATTAAACGGAACTTTATCCCTGATGAAGATTTGTACGAGTCCAGTCAGGATGAAGTGATTCTATATTTTGCCTATCGCAATTTGATGCAATCAATGAATGCCATCGATTTTGACGATATGCTTTTGTTGGTATATAAGCTCTTTACTACAAATGTGCGTATTGCAGATTTGTATCGCAGGAACTACGACTATATCTGCATAGATGAGGCTCAGGATCTTAACAATGCCCAATACAGGCTACTGAGGTCGCTTGCAAATGATGGTTATAAGAATGTGATGATGGTAGGTGATGCTAAACAGAGCATCTATGCCTTCAACGGTTCGAGTCAGGAGTATATGCTTAAACATTTCGTTAAGGACTACAATCCTGTAGTGTTCGAACTTTCGGATAATTACAGGAGCGCGCGAGAAATATTGGCTTATGCAAACAAAATAATCCCTGGAGCCAATGCTGTGATGGATGCGCAGATTGAAGGGATGTGCAAAGAATATACATTGCCCTCTGACGATGCGGAAATCGACAAGATAGTCGAGTTGATAAATAAACTGCTCAAGCAAAAGAAACTCAGATTTGTAGAACACAGTATCACGGAAGATGATATAACCGTGCTTGCAAGGAATAAGTATATTCTTGAACCTCTGGAAAAGAAGTTGGTAGAAAGTGGAATTCCGTTCTACTATAAGAATACGTCGAAAGTATATAAACCGCAATCCACGCACGGACAATATTTTGCAACACTCTTGTCATTGCGCATTAATCCTCAGGACGTGATGCACGAACAGCAGGCAAAAAGCATAGAGAAACTTGGGTTAAACCAGGAACTGTGTGACGCTATCAAGAAAGGTGTTAAG
>CACXFN010000205.1 GCA_902766915.1 uncultured Eubacteriales bacterium | reverse complement strand
CTGCCTGCTGCACAACTTTCTAATAGTACGTTTGACATACCTTCCGGATAATACGATGGATGAATGGTACAATGCACTGCCCCTATGAATGGGCGAACATCAGGCTGCAGTCCATGATAAATAAAAATTCCGTCCTTCTGTAATGCATCCAGCCGCTCACTATACGAATCCTCGCAAGGTCCAACAATATGAAACTCAGTATTAGGATATTGCTTCTTTATACGGATAGCCGCACCAAAATATTCCTCAATACCTTTCTCTTTCAGCAAGCGACTGACAAATATGAATTTTATAATCCCATCTTTTGGGTATTCCTGAATGGTATGATACTGAAGGTTAACTCCAGATCCTGGTATAAGCATCTTGTTTCCCTTTACCATTTTGTGAAGTTCGCAGAATTCCTTATTAGCTTTGTTCTGGAAAAATACTGTCTTCGCTTTACGCAATCCTACCTTATATAATAAAATGGTAAGCTTTTGCAACCACCCTGGGTTCTCAACTGCAGAACCTAATCCAGTAATATTTACAATCTGCGGCACGTGACACAGCTGACAAGCCATCCCTCCATAAAGATTTGGTTTGATAGTATAACTCAATACAACGTCAGGCTTTATCTGCCGAAGCATCTTTCGATACCGTATCATCAGTCCTAGGTCTTTTATCGGATTAGTACCCTTCCTATTAAACTGAGTATCTATCAGTTCACATCCTATCTCTTCGAAATAGGCCTTCTTTTCATCAAATGGAGCAGAGATTACTACCTCATGACCGGCATCACGAATTGCTTTCACTACTTCCTTGCGAAAGCTGTGTAATCCTAGGAAATAATTTGTAAGTATTAGTACCTTCATTGATATTCTGTAAAATAAGAACCCAATTGATAGTCAAATGATTCTGGAGTAAATTTAACATATCCACTCCACGGATAGAAAGTAATTTCACCAAATACAATTCGTCCCTTAATATTATACAAATCCACCCTTGCATATGGAAAATCTTCAGATAATTTCTCTGCTACACGTATCATCTCATCCATATTTTCCGGCAATGTCGGTGGCACCTTAAAGGTATCATGATCACTGTATACTTCATATAGAAAATTCAAATTTTCATCCCAAAAGCCGCGATGATGGTCACTATAACGATTCTTGTCTACCCATAATGATTTGAATTTTCCATTAAAACACATCATTTTATAATCCTCTATTGAGCCGTCAGCATTTGAATCGTCACATAACAATTCCTCAACAATTATTCGGGAAGATTTCATTTGGGTATAAGCCCATTCTCTACCAGGATCTATTTTATTGCGTCCCTTCCAATTATTTAGTTTTCGTTTCAAATCTATCTCGTCAACCTGATTCTTATCTCTTACTAATATTACGTTTTCGCCACCACCGCCATCAGTTGTTTTAAGTACAAAAGAATTGGGTAGCTTATTAAAATCTATTTGATAAGCATCATCATATACTCCATAACACTTATTTAGAATATGCTCAAGCCCTTTTGATTCAACATAACCTCTCACCTCATATTTATCAACACATTGCCCCATTACAGGATTGCGATATTTCATCTTATAAAGTTGTATCTTTTCTGTATATCTTTTGGGATGCCTAAAATCAGGCCAAAAACCAAACTTTATACGATACTGTACCCGCAACATCACCGCATCAGGTACCCAGTTCAACAGCCTAAGTATCTTAAACCGCATTTCCTGGCTACTGATTAATTTCTTATAATTCATATTCTTAAAATAAATAACACTTTGTACTAAAACCAAACCGTATAGTTAAAAAGAAATCTCAAAAAGGGAATCCTACTGTCTTACTTTTCACATTGTTATATACCATATTATCTGTAAGCACATTATAACTATTTTCATACCTTACCCCATACTTTGCATTCTCGATCTTGCAATTCTCGATCTGAACGTTATTAAAACCCGTTAGTCCAATTGCCCATTTTTTTATGTTAGACAAATGGCAGTTCTGTATTATCATATCATGGAAACTTCTCACGTCATCAGCAGTATGAGACCTCCATGTCGATATGCCTGAAATGCAATTATCAAACGAGCAATTTTTAATAACTACAAAACTAGACTCACATCCTTTATCTATTTTCTTATTCCCGTTGTTATCCGGCTCAATATCGATCCCAGCCCCCGGTGCAGTGCCTTTAAACGCTTGGGATATATTCACAAAAAAGCAACTATCTATTGTTACATACGATGCATAACCTATTGTTATGCCTTGCCTCCGAGCTCCTTCAAAATGACACCGTTTAACAGTTATGTTTAATGATGGTGTACCAACTTCAGCTATGGGTGAAATATCAGAAGGTATTTGCGCATTTATAGAACAGGCATCCCCTGTACAGTCCTTGCAGGTTACATCTTCTACCAAAACATCTCTGCATCCTCGTATAGTCAATCCGTGCCCCCACTCATGCGTCTTCCTTTTCTCACCGAAGCGCATTGTATATTGATGCTGATACATATCTCCAACTATACTTCCTTTT
>CACXFN010000204.1 GCA_902766915.1 uncultured Eubacteriales bacterium | reverse complement strand
TTCGCAAACTAAGGAGTTTTTTAAATAAAGGCAGAATATACAAGAAACTGCTTACCTCTCCCGATATTTCTTAAATTTTAAAATTTTCAATAGTTATTAAAGCCCTAATATATTCTTCGTATTTTTTCATAGTTTTGTCTTTGGGATTAACCCATATAGCATGTTGAATTTTTCCTAAAAGATGTTGAAGATATTTAGTCTTAATGAAGGGTTCAAATTTGCATGAGGTGGAATTCTCATAATATATACTAAGATTATATTGATTCTTTTCTAATAGGGTGTGGAAGTAACTATCATTTTTATTAAATAGATAGTTTAAATGGGAATCAAGTCCATATATAGATATATAGTAGACTGCTTATCTCTCCAGAATTGCTCCTACCTATAAGGACAGAAGTCCGGTGTCTAAGAAGGATCTTAAGAAGCTTCTGGATGACAGGTTTTACAAAATGGATTTGCCTAAGCAGCAGTTGATAGATGTTCTTGTTTCCAATGAGAGGGCCAGTAGAAGAGGGTTTAATATCCTTCTGGTTGGCGGTCCCGGCGTTGGGAAGACTTCAATCATGAAAGCGATTGCAGACGCGCGTAACATTCCATCAGAAATTATTCCACTTAATGGAATGTCCTGTCCTCTAGAACTGGAGGGGCTTGATTCTGGTTATGATAGTGCGGATGCCGGAAGATTGATTAAGGTGTTTGCCTCACATGGTACTTCGGAAATGGTTATTGGTTTTGATGAAATAGACAAAATGAACTCAGCTTTTGCTCAGTCTTATGCTTTGAAGGATTTGGATCGCGGAACATGGATTCATATGCACGCTGCGTTTCGCACGGATAGGTTTCCTTGCTCAGTGCATACTTAAGCATCTGTTCCTGCTTAGAGTCAAAAAGAATATCTTCACCCACATCGTATCTTCTGTATTTTTTCCCACGCAGCTGATTTAAAATGTATTCCTGTTTTCCAGGAGCATCCTTAAACAGGCGAAAGAAATTCTTTATAGCATTTGCGCGTCCATAAAGGCTCTTTACCTGTTCAAAAATCCACTTTTCCTCTTCCATGATAATCGTTACGGCAATACTGACCGGACGGTCTTCCGCCTTTATTCCGATTACGCTTAACTGGTCACCAAGCTGGATAGCATTTCCTTCTTCAGCCTTTTCAGCGATAGAGGTGCTATACACGGTGTTCTGCACCGGCATAACAGACTCAACACCATTCTGAGTCCTGAGGGCAATAGTGCCCTCAGACTCGTTATAATCCTCATAGATGCCATCAATTTCTACTATATTATCCTTTATTTCCTTAGGTGCAGGTATCTCATAACAGTTACCCATCCCACCACTACGAGAAGGTGCAAAAGGACTGCTTGCCGTTCCAATATCAAACTTGCTTCCCACCATCTCTTTTGCTGCTTCAACCGAAATAATCTTACTCATCTTCGTTTCCTCCAACTACTTTAGGATCATTTTCATCATCTCTCTTAGCAAACATTGATAACATACCGGATGCTTTCTTAGGCTGATCTTCTGTTTCCTCTTCTTCGCTGCTTCCTTCTACTTGGCCCTTCATGCACATAAACTCCTCAAACCTCGGAAGTATCCTTCTCCTACTCCTCATGCTTTGAATGATGTCGGAAGTAATATCTTTATCATCTGAGTCCGAATCATCATTATCCGAGTCGTCATTCTCATTATCAAATAAATGTGAAAGAGCATGGTGATCTTCAGATTTTAACGATTTTATACCATAACTCACATTCTCATCATCGAAATCTCCATTAACCGTCTCGAGAGCCATTTCTAGTAGTTTCTTATAGAGTCTTCTGTCCTTTTTAGGGATAAGACCAACACAGATATTTTCCAATCTAATGTAGATTTCCAATGCAAACTTGATATGAGATGTCATGTATATCCAGAAATTCTTTTCATCGAACTGATCTGGTTCCTCCAGCATATATGCATAATCCATGTAAACCTTGCCTTTATCAAATTCAACGCTTAAAGGAGAAAATGCAGTGCCAGCACTATTAAATTCGGTCATATATATTCCCATAAGCGCAATTGCATTAGTTCTAACCTTGAAAGGAAACGTCAACTTCAAAATCACCTTGCCATGTTGAAGGATAACTTCAATTTCGAAGGGTTTATCTTCCATGCTAAAGCTTAAGTTTACATGTTTGGGTGTGTCCTCATCATATGAATATTTAAGTTTATGTTCGTCAAGTGCTTTAAGCACCTTTTCCATAATCAACTTTTCCTGAGGCGAAATCTCTGTAATTTCTTTTATCATTCTGTCAATTTCTGCCTCAAATTCGTCAATTGCCT
>CACXFN010000203.1 GCA_902766915.1 uncultured Eubacteriales bacterium | reverse complement strand
TACTGTTCCGCCTTCCAGCTTCTTACACACCCCGTGTTTGATAGCGTTTTCCACCAATGGCTGTATGGACAGGGGTGGAACCATGAACTCCGTTTCCTTGATGTCGAATTGCACATCCAGTCTATCTCCAAATCTCACCTTTTCTATATTGACGTAGCTTTTGATATGTTCTACCTCATCCTCGAATTTAATTCCCGAAAGGTTTGTGATATTGTCTACATTCGCTCTAAGATAGTTGGAAAAGTCATATGTCATATTATAGGCCACATCAGGATCAATTCTAATCAATGTTCTGATTGAAGATAATGTGTTAAATATGAAGTGGGGCTGAATCTGACCCATCATCAACTCCATCTGACTCTCATGCAGTTTAACCTGCATTACTTCTCTTTCTATGGAGGAGTGATATCCTTTGTAAATCTGAATAATTATTTGGCCAAAAGCAAATAAGTTCAACCCGATTCGTGGAACCATTCCTATATCAGTCCAGAGTTCACTTCCTTTCACAAAAATATCGGAAACAACACCAATAATACAAAAGATAACCATGATAACAATGGATAGTAGTTCCATCCTATTGGAATTAATCTCCACCCATGTTGCATTTTTACTGTTTTTCCCGAAGGCATATCCATAAATCATATATGCCATATATCCTAATGACAGAAATGATGCACCATATAAATACTTAACAATTCTATCCAAAGGATAATCTGTGGCAGGAACGATAATAAACACAAGACCGCAAAGCAGTATGTTCATCAAAGTAAAAACTGTTGTAATCTTGCTCCTATCTTTAAACCTTTCACCTATATAGAGGATGATAAGCAAGGATTCCAGAAGCAAGCATATAAATGCCAAAAAGTATTTTACATTGCTACCGACCAAAAGAATCGGCATCTTAGCCCTATTTGTGAGCCATACACCAAAGGCAACCAGCATAAGTCCCATTAACATCTGACTTTTATCACCAGCGTTCTTTGTATATATCGAAGCCAATATCATAAGTATAACACCTACGGCTACCAGACTAATTCCCGTCGCATAGGAAAACGCATAGGTAGCCCTCAGGTATTGAATAATCGCATTATCCTCACCCAGATATAGGGGCTTCAGGTCTCCCCTGTATCCGTATTTACCCGTTTGAAATTCAATTGTAATTCTTTGATTGCTGTATTTTTCCGGAATCCTAATCATGTTCCAGTCATCTGTAATAATTGCACCTGTCAATGTGGCTGACTCCGATGGGTTAGAGTATATTAATTCATCATCTATCTTTACCCTGATTATTTGATGGTAGTTCCTTGTTACTACTACATAATACTTTGCCAATATGGGAAGATCTCTGGATATGGTTATGGTTTCCCCTTCAGCAGCATCAACCCACACCGGAAGATTTACAGTTTCTCCGGAAACACGCTTATTATCTTCACCACCAATAGTCAGAACCCAGTCATCGCTGAAGCTTTGATATCTATCTGTCATGGTCATGTTTCCATCTTCAGTATTTAAATTAAGAATTATAAAGAGAAGAGCTATGAACACCACCAAAAATATAGAGACTACAATAATCATATCTCTAACCTTTAGTGATGCATTTTGTCTAAACGGATTGTTTGGATTCATTTCTCTGTCTTATATTCCTAGTTTAAATACCCTTACTAAACAATGAACAAAACTCTTTTCCTGATTCAACTGTGTTTACTTTCTTTTTTATTTCACCGCTTCCGGCAATCCCTTTTAGATATCTGCTTACAAATTTCCGCATTTCTCTAACGGCTATGTATTCACCTTTGTTCTTTTCTATGGCCATATAATGCCTAACTATCATGGCCTTTATATCATCGGAGGAAACCACATCAGATGAAGTTCCGTCATTCTGCCATTTCTCTACGCATTCTCTAAAGAGCCACGGATTTCCCAATGCACCTCGTCCAATCATAACGAAATCGCATCCCGTTTCCTTCATCATAGAGTCAGCATCCCCGTATGAGTTAATGTCACCATTTCCTATTACAGGTATATTCACTTTTACTTTTATGTCCTTGATGGCTCCTCTATCTGCATTGCCGCTGTAATACTGCTCTCTGGTTCTTCCATGGACTGCTAATGCCGATGCACCGGCTTCTTCGATTGCCTGTGCCACTTCCAAATAACCACCGGATCCCATTCCCTCAATACCGATTCGCATCTTGACGGTTACAGGTTTATCCGTCGCACCGGACATCTTGTTTATTATCCTATAAACAAGCTCCGGATTTCTAAGTAAGGCAGAGCCCTCACCATTCTTGACCACCTTTGGTACCGGGCAGCCCATATTTACATCTATAAGCACGTTAGGGCAATCCTCCAAACGCTCTACTGCCCAAGCCATTATGTCCGGATCACTGCCGAATATTTGAAATCCCACCGGTTTTTCCTCCGGTCCAATTCTCAGCAATAAGGGAGATTTTCTATCCCCGTAATAAAGACCCTTGGCGCTAACCATTTCCGTATATGTGAGGCTAGCCCCCATCTCCCCACAAATCGTCCTATATGCAGAATCTGTAAAGCCAGCCATGGGAGCCAGAAAAAAAGGATTATCCGGAATAAATTGACCTATGCTCTTTAGTGTGTGGTCAATTGTTTTTTTCATATATTATTTTAAGTCCTTCCAGTGTTAGAGTTTTATCAACAAAGTCAATACAATCCAGTCCGTTATCAATCATGGCAGAAAGGCCTCCCGTAGCTACCACGGTCACCTTCTTATCGTCACCGCAATAATCGGCCAATTCTTCCTTCATCTTGCCCACAATGTAGTCACACATACCCATATGTCCATAGACCAATCCTGACTGCATACTCTCCTGGGTATTCTTGCATATTACCTTTCCGGGATCCTCTATCTCTACCTTAGGAAGCTTTGATGCCTTTTCAAACAGTGCTTCCGACGATATTTTAAGCCCCGGGGCTATAGTTCCCCCAAGGTATTCACCCTTATTGCTAACGGCACAGAATGTGGTTGCAGTTCCAAAATCTATTATTATCAAGGGTCCACCGTACTTATGAAGTGCAGCCACCGCGTTTACAATACGGTCAGCTCCCACCTGTCCCGGATTGTCATATCTAACGGTTATCCCTGTCTTGATGCCCGGCCCTACCACCAAGGCTTTTTTACCAAAGTATTTAACTGCCATATGCTGCAGTGTATAGAGCACAGAAGGAACCACTGTGGAGATAATCACGTCTTCCACTTCCTTCATTTCCAATCCTTCATAATTGAAAAGCTGATTGAGGAGCATGCCATATTCGTCAGCGCTTTTATTCATATCCGTTTCTATGCGCCAACTGTTAATAAGTGAATCTCCCTGGAAAACTCCGATTACAGTATTGCTGTTTCCTACATCAAAGCATAATAGCATTTGAGCACCTCTTATAACTGTGATTATTACCCTTATATTGACTAAGACTAGTCAATTGCCCGTTCTATGCGGCGCAGTGCCAACGCAATGGTAAGGGCAGGTATCACGCGATTTGCAGTGATATCCACTCCTAGGATTTCATTAATCCTCTTTAACCTATATTGAACGGTATTCGCATGAATTCCCATTATATTCGAAGTCTTATTGCTGTTCATACCTGCATCCAATACAAATGTCTCCAGAGTGTTTAAAAGCTGTTTGGCTTTGTTTCCGCCTACTTCCCTATTAAAGGGCTCCAGAAGTTCACTATAATTCTTCTTTATATGTCCACCCTGCAATTGTAAATTGATACATGTACTTACCAACGTCAATTCATACTTGGAGAAAACTCGCTTATACGGGAATACACTTTCCACAAAGGTCCACGTTTCATTAATCAGGCTGAACCCATCCGAGGCACTTCCTATGCTATCGATTCCCGTACAATGGAAAATCCTAATATCCTTGGATATTTCCTTCATGCCATCAAAGAGAGTTAGGCATGCAGTCTTTCTTTCATCTTCCTGCTTCTTTCTCTCCTCTATAATCAGTCCAAATGTTTCCTCACCTTCGATAATACTTAAGACCTCACATCCCGTGTCACCTTCGAAGGATTCAATAATCTCCCTTGATGTGGAATTATTGGTTCCCTTTCCGTAGAAGACACTTAAAATACTGTAGTCCTTTAACTGCATTTCATCCCAAAGGGTATAGGCCAGGTTTTTATTGCCACGCATTAAAGCCTTAATAAATTCTGCCTTCACGTCTCTAACAGGATTATACTTCCACATCCCAATTGCCAGTTCAATAATTTCTGCCAATTTGGTAATGTCTACAGCAGAATACTTCTCCTCATTGTCCACCAATAACAAGAAGTATTCCTCCCCTCCGATGTTAATTGAGCCCCAGTAGGCTGCAATTCCTTCCACATCAAGAATTCCGTATATGCCGCGGTCATCGTCACCGTGTCGCTTTTGAAGGTTTCTCACCGCATCCAAAACAGTGACCTTGTGCCGGGTTTCAACAACCAGGACAGGGTTAAAATCCTTTGATACTAAAACAGCTTGGAATTCATTGGATACAGCAGCCTCCTTTAAGGCCGCCGGGAAAGTTTTATGCTTATCGAAATCAAGCAGGTGGTAAATGGTATTGTTTATGAGATAGTTTCTGTGATCATCCCCTACCAGGATTTTATCCATTACCTGTTCGATTACATCCGAATATTTAGCTTTATTCTTTTCCGAAATAACGATAAGCGGAAGCCCTATGGCCTCCGCTATTTCAACAGTTTTCGCATCCTTGACGTTTGTGCCTCTCATGGAATTAAAGACAACCAAAGCACTTATTCCGCACATGGCCAGTTCTCTAACCACCTTTGCCTGCAAATCATAGTCTTCCTTCATTGCTGCAAATGATGTAAGAACTATCTGCTCCTTAATCCCATTTTGTTCAACAGCAGACTTTAAATCCCCGGTATCCATCACGGAAATTGACCTGACACTATTATCCAGGTTTCTCTTTCCTGCGGCTACTATCGAGGGTCTAAAGGCATCCAGTTCCAAGCAATCTCTAACTGTAATCTTCATACTGCTCACCCTTACTTCAAGTCGTTATCAGTTATATCCTTATTCTCTCCTGAATTAGTCTTTATCTCTGGGGTCTCCTCATTGACAAATCTTGGTTGGGGCGGTTGTGTATAGGGGCTATCTTTAGAATCAAGGTTCTTACTACCCCAGAAACTACTTCCATCTCCATGGGTATTTCCATTTATCTGCTCGTTGGAATCACCTGGTATTTGCTGTCCTTCCAAAGCAGCCCTAGCCATCTCTTCCTTACGGATCTTTTCAGTCTCCGCGGCTTCCTGAGCATTCACCCTATTAATCTCATCTTCTTTTTCATGAACCTCTCTGGAGATATCCTCTGCGGTTTTCGCTCCGGTATATATAGCTTCGAACTGATCACCATCAAGGGTTTCAACTGCCAGCAATGCCTGAGCAACAGCTTCCAGCTTATCCATGTTCTCACTGATGATTCTCTTTGTATCCTCAAAGGCATCTTCGATTATTCGTTTAACTTCCTTATCTATTTCACCGGCAATTTCCTCTGAATAAGCCTTTTTACTGGAGAAGTCGTTACCCAGGAATACTTCCTCCGAACTTGCATAATTGATAGGACCAATTGCCTCTGAGAATCCATACCTTGTCACCATTTCTCTTGCAATATCGGTGGCTCTTTGGATATCGTTTGAAGCTCCGGTACTGATGTCATCCAAGGTTAGCAATTCAGCCACACGTCCACCCATCAAATGCTTAATGGCATTTATCATACCTGTCTTGGTATCGTAGGCTCTATCCTGTTCCGGAAGCTGCATTGTGAATCCACCTGCAGAACCTCTGGGTATAATTGTGATTTGGTGAACCGGATCGGATCCCGGCAAGCTCCTCATAACCACAGCATGACCTGCCTCATGATAAGCGGTAAGTTTTCTCTCAGCATCACTTATGACGCGGCTCTTTTTAGCAGGACCAGCTATTACCTTTGTTGTGGCCTCCTCTATTTCAGCCATTCTGATTTTACGTCCGTTACGTCTGGCTGTAATCAATGCCGCTTCATTTAGCAGGTTCTCCAAATCAGCAGGAGTAAATCCAGGCGTACGTCTTGCAATTACCTTAGGGGATACTTCATCTGAAAGAGGTTTATTCTTGGAATGAACTCTGATGATTTCCTCTCTGCCCTTGATATCCGGAATTCCAATAACGATCTGCCTATCAAATCTACCCGGTCTCAATAAGGCCGGATCCAAAACATCAGGTCTATTGGTTGCAGCCAGAATGATTATTCCGGAGTTTTCACCAAATCCATCCATCTCGACCAGGAGCTGGTTCAGTGTCTGTTCTCTCTCATCATTTCCGCCACCAAGCCCTGCACCACGTTTACGGCCTACAGCATCGATTTCGTCTATGAATACTATGCAAGGAGCATTCTTCTTGGCTTGATCGAAGAGGTCTCTTACTCTGGATGCACCTACACCAACAAACATTTCCACGAAGTCGGAACCGCTTATGGTAAAGAAAGGTACCCCTGCCTCACCTGCGGTGGCCCTTGATACATATGTCTTTCCTGTTCCCGGAGGTCCCACCAAGAGAATGCCCTTAGGGATTCTCGCTCCGACTTCTTGATACTTCCTTGGATCCTGCAGAAAGTCTACTATTTCCTGAAGTTCTTCCTTCTCTTCCTTTAGCCCTGCCACATCAGCAAAGGTAATCTTTCTTCCTTCGCCCTTATACAGCCTGGCCTTACTCTTTCCAAAGGAAAACGCTTTCCCTTGGCCCCCCTGATTCATCATCACATAGAAAAGGAACAACAGCGCAATTATCATGATTGCACTTGGCAACAGGTTAAATATTACGGAAGTCGCCGAACTGGGGTCGTCCGTCTCAAGCTTTATTTTCCCTTCTTCCATCTGGGGGAAGATATAGGTTTGCTCCAAATAATTGATTTCCGTAATATATGGAGCATAGGTGTAAACATATTTCTTATGCTCCGATGTACTGGACTTTAAAAGACCGGTAATTTTAGTATTTGTAATATTAATCTCAGATATTTTTTCATCCTGAAGATACTCGGTAAAGGTTGAAAACTTAACCTTTTTTAGCTCCGTACCCTGACTTGTTCTAAAGAAAACCGCAAACAAGACAACTATCAAAAAGATGATGATATATATCCCTATACTTTTTGCGAATTTTTTCAAATTGTTTTTCCTCCTAAATACGCTTACTACGCTTCTTATTTAATAATCAGTTCTATTTAATCAATTTCTTATAATTGTAGACAATTACTATAATATTTATTACAAATAATTATGTTTTTTAAACAGGATAATTTGTTTTTTTACAACAAAATAGCCCATTTATTTTACCATAATGGGCATAAATTTTCAATTATTTCTAATGTTCAGGTTATGCTCCGAAACTCGTCTTTATTTTAGGTCCTCTTTAGTTATGCGATTTCCTTTACGATATACTCCTTGTCTTCAACAGCTTTTTTCAGATCTTCTTCCGAAACTGAATCTGATGCCGTAATAATCGCTGTACCCTTCTCATGGCTTACCTCAGCACTCTCAACGCCCTCTAATGCCTCTAAGGCCTTCTTTACCGTAGCCTCACAATGCATGCACATCATACCTTCGATAGTCATTGTCTTTTTCATACTAATTGTCTCCTTTTTTAAACTATTAATATT